>JAFZDL010000026.1 GCA_017561205.1 Oscillospiraceae bacterium
GACAAGGAATATATCAATACAGATATTAGCAACAAGGAATTCTATGACCGTATGCGTCAAGGCGCGCACGCCAAGACCGCAGCTATCAACGCTGCCGCGTTTGCGGATGCCTTTGCCCCCATTCTAGAAAGTGGTAAGGATATTTTGTACGTTGCTTTTTCTTCCGGATTGAGCACTACTGTGAACTCTGCCCACATGGCGGTGGAGGAACTGAAAGAGCAGTTCCCGGAACGTAAGATCCTGGTGGTGGATACCTTGGCTGCATCTGCCGGTGGCGGTTTGATGGTATATATGGCTTTGGCAAAGCAAAAAGAAGGCGCTTCTCTGGAGGAGAATGCCGCCTATATTGAATCTTTGACACCGCAGCACTGCATTTGGTTTACCGTGGATGATCTGGAGTATCTAAAGCGAGGCGGTAGAGTCAGTCCTTTGGTGGCTTTTGCCGGTAGTGTGCTGGGCATTAAGCCTATACTGCAAATGGACGATGAAGGCCATTTGATCAAGGTTACCACCGCCCGTGGCAGAAAGAAAGCAATTGAAGCCTTGGCTGCTAAATATGCAGAACTGTCCTATGAGCAGAAGGATACACCTATTTTTATCTCCCACGCAGAATGCGAAGAAGATGCAAAGCTGCTGGCAGATATCCTTATGCAGCGGCATGGTGTTGCGGTAACTTTGATTACAGAAATCGGTCCGGTCATCGGCTCCCACGCAGGTCCCGGTACTCTTGCAATCTTCTTTATCGGTAAGCACAGATAATGGGTGAACTGGCTGTAGAGTACCAATTCTACCCAGTAGAGAACCCGGATAACAATAGTAGGTGGAAACCTGCCTGCTTAAATGATATTCTTTAGATTGAAATTGAAAGGCAGGTATATCACCTATGAGAACTATAAAAATCGTAGCGGACTCTTCCGCAAACCTGATGGAACTGAATACCGTCGCATTTGACGCGGCACCGCTAAAGGTCATCACCGCCCAGCGGGAATTTGTGGACGACCGGAATCTGGATCTGGAGGAAATGATCCGATTCTTCAAATCCTATAAGGGAAGATCTCAAAGCTCTTGCCCCAATCCCGAGGATTGGCTGAAAACCTTTGGCGATGCTGAGGATGTTTTCTGCGTAGCCATCACCAGCGGCCTGTCCGGCAGCTATAACGCAGCTTGTATCGCAAAGGAAATGTACGAGGCGGAGCACCCCGGCAGACGGGTCTTTGTGATTGATTCTCTTTCCGCCGGTCCTGAACTGACTCTGATTGTTGAAAAATTGGAAGAGTTGATCTGTGCGGGCAAATCCTTCGAGGAGATCTGCGCCTATATTCCGGAATATCAGAAGAACACCGGTCTGCTCTTTATGCTGGAATCCCTCAATAATTTTGCAGCCAACGGCAGAGTTTCTCCAGCTGTTGCCAAAATAGCAGGTGTTCTGGGCATTCGCATCGTGGGTAAAGCCAGCGATGAGGGCACTTTGGAGCCTACTGACAAGTGCCGAGGTGAAGCGAAATCCCTGAACGCAATCTTAAAGCACCTGAAAGAAAGCGGCTTAAAAACCGGTAAGGTGCAGCTAGCTCACTGCTTGAACGAATCTGCCGCTAATATACTGAAAAGCATGATCGAAGCAGAATTGCCGGAAGTAACTGTGAACATTGGTATCAATATGGGATTGTGTAGCTTTTATGCAGAAAAAGGCGGTCTGCTGGTGGGTTTTGAGAAAGTCTAAGACATGAATAAAGAAAAGAAAGCCTTACGATGGGTAAGGTTGGATAATGCAGCCAAAATATATCCTGCTGCCAGGCGAAAGAATTGGAGCAATCTGTTTCGCCAGTCAGTGACCTTGCATGAGGATGTGGATGTGGCAGTGCTGCAACGTGCCCTGGATGTGGTGGTAAAACGATTCCCTTCCATTGCGGCACGGCTACGGAAGGGCGCTTTTTGGTATTATTTGCAGCAACTGGCATCTGCGCCACCCGTCCGGGATGAGTACAGCTATCCGCTAGTATTTATGGATAACGAAGAAATGCGCCAATGCGCATTTCGTGTGATCGTATATC
>JAFZDL010000027.1 GCA_017561205.1 Oscillospiraceae bacterium
ATGTCCCACAAGAACGCAGTTGCCGGCCTGCCCCACGGCGGCGGTAAGGGCGTTATCATCGCTGACCCCTCCATGAAGACCGAGGCTATGTTCGAGGCTTTCGGTGAGGCTGTTAACAACCTGGGCGGCGACTACATCACCGCTGAGGACGTAAACACCGATTGCGACGACGCTCTGATCATGATGCGCAAGACCAAGCACATCTGCGGTCTGCCCCAGAACTCCGGCGACCCCTCTCCCTTCACCGCTCGTGGTGTATGGCAGGGTATCCGCGCTACCGCTAAGGTTGCTCTGGGCCGTGACGACCTGGAAGGCCTGACCATCGCTGTGCAGGGTCTGGGCAAGGTCGGCTACGATCTGTGCCGTCATCTGCACAACAGCGGCGCTAAGCTGATCATCGCCAACCGTTCCAACAAGGCTATGGCTGAGAAAGCCGTCGAGGAGTTCGGCGCTAAGATCGTCTCCACCGACGAGATCTACGCACAGGAGTGCGACATCTTCTCCCCCAACGCAATGGGTGCTATCCTGAACCCCACCACCATTCCTCAGCTGAAATGTAAGGCTGTTGCCGGTGGCGCTAACAACCAGATCCTGGACGATGCTTCCGGCGAGGCTCTGAAGGCCCGTGGCATCTTCTACGCTCCCGACTTCGTCATCAACGGCGGCGGCGTTATCAACGCAGCAGCTGAGGTGGACGGTCCTTACAACAAGGACGCTGTCCTGGCTAAGGTGGACAACATCTACAACACCATCGAGCACATTTTGTCCGAGTCCAAGACCACCGGCGAGCCCGAGGGCATCATTGCTACCCGCTACGCCGAGTCTTTGATCTACAAATAATTCAAATTTAAAACCTTGTACCGCTCCTCCGGCGATGCGCCCGGAGGGGTACATAGGGGAGGGGCGGTTCGCAAGCGGAAGTTGCGGCTCAGCCCCTCCCCTATGGCGCATTCTTTGGATACTTTCTTGGCGAAACAAGAAAGTATCCCGCCGGAGGCAATCTCAGCTTTCTTATCAAGAGATTGCCACGGCTTGCAAGCAAGCCGTGGCAATGACAAAAAGATTGAAGGTAATTACTTTGGATTTTATAGATTTTCATACCCATATTTATCCCGATGCCATTGCCCCAAAGGCAGCCGACAGTATTCGGGTATTCTATGGTTTTGGCGAAAAAGCCATGGATGGCACTGCCAAGACTCTGCTGGAGCGGGGCGACATCGCCGGCACCCACCGGTTTGTGATCCTGCCTGTGGCTATGCGCCCAGACCGCAACCGGCATATTAACGAGTTTATCCTCACCCAAGTGGCAGCAGAGCCTCGATTCATCGGCTTTGGTACTGTCCACGCAGGTATGGAGAACATCACCGATGAGGTGGATTTCATTATGGAGAAAGGTCTCAAGGGCTTAAAAATGCACCCGGATTCCCAGGTGTTTGCCATTGATGACGAGCGGCTCTTCCCCGTATACGAACAACTCCAGGGAAAGCTGCCTGTGATCCTCCATATGGGCGACCACCGGTTTGACTATTCCCACCCCAAGCGTCTGCGCCGGGTGATGGAGCTGTTTCCCGATTTGCAGGTGATCGCCGCCCATTTCGGCGCTTATGAGCTTTACGAGCAGGCCTATGACTACCTCAAGGACACCGATTGTTTCTTTGATGTATCAAGCTCTCTGATGTTTATGGCCGAGGGTGTGGCGGAAAGCTACATTAACCGCTACGGTGCGGAGCGATTTGTCTACGGCAGCGACTTCCCCATGTGGGATCCCGTGGTGGAAATGGAGCGTTTTCTGAAACTGAAGCTGACAGACGATCAGTTTGAGCAAATCGCCCACAAAACCGCAGAGTATATTCTGAAACTGAAATAAAAACCCCGGGTTTAATAATATGCACCCCAAAAGTTAGACACTTTTGGGGTGCATATTATTACGAAGCGGGCAGTTAGCTTTTTGATTAGTCAGCCACGTAGGGCAGCAGAGCGATCTGACGAGCACGCTTGATAGCGGTGGTCAGTGCGCGCTGGTGGGCTGCACAAGTGCCGGTAGTACGGCGGGGCAGGATCTTGCCACGCTCGGACATGTAACGGCGCAGCTTAGCAGTATCCTTGTAATCAATAGCAGTTACCTTATCGACACAGAAAGCGCAAACCTTTCTGCGCTTACGGGGATGAACACGCTGTTCGTTAGCCATTTGGAAAAACCTCCTTTGTAAGCATTTGTGAAAAGTTCAAATTTTAGAAGGGCAGCTGAGCGTCATCGTCAGACAGCATCGCAAAATCGGATGCAGGCGCTGCGGGGGCAGAGTAGCCGCCGAAGCTGGGAGCGGGAGCAGCGTAAGAACCGGTAGACTCTCCTTCACGCTTGCTGTCGCCGAAGTAGACGTTGTCCGCAACCACCTCAGCGGTGCGGCGCTTGTTGCCATCCTTGTCAGTCCAGCTACGGATCTGCAGCCGGCCGGAAACCACTGCCATACGGCCCTTGGTGAAATACTTGGAGACGAACTCTCCGGTCTGACGCCAAGCGACACAGTCGATGAAGTCGGTTTCCTTTTCGCCGTTCTCGTTCTTGCCGAAGTCACGGTCCACAGCCACAGTAAAGCTGGCGACAGCAACACCGGTGCCGGTGCGGCGAAGCTCGGGGTCACGGGTCAGACGACCCATAATTACAATGTGGTTGAGCATAGCATTACTCCTCCACAGCGGTGGTCAAGCAGCGCATAACGCCGTCGGTGATCTTCATCACACGCTCGAGCTCAGCGGGGAACTCGGGCTTGGACTCGAAGGTCATCAGGACGTAGTAGCCTTCAGCCATGTCGTTGATGAGGTAGGCCAAGCGACGCTTGCCCCATTCGTCAACATTCAGCAGAGTGCCCTCCGCCTCCACCATTGCCTTGAACTTGTTCACAAGTGCGGCGGTGCCCTCTTCACCCAGAGTAGCGTCCAGGATGTAGAGAACCTCGTACTTACCAGTGATCTTTGCCATAATGATTGCACCTCCTTTTGGACTTTTGGCCCCCGGTCGCGCCGAGAGCAAGGATATGTCCGCATTCGCAGACCAGTGTATTATATCTACCCCAACAGAAAAAGTCAAGGGATTTTTCCGAAAAAATTCCGAATATTCCCAAATTTAGCGGGAAAACTGGGTTGTAAGGGGTGATAGCTTTGCTTTTATATTACACACGCACGATAATACTGTACCTGGTGCTGATTTTGGTTGTACGGCTCATGGGCAAGCGGCAGGTGGGCCAGATGGAGCCGTCGGAATTTGTGGTGACAATGCTGGTGGCAGACTTAGCCTCCATTCCTATGCAGGACGGGGGCATTCCGCTGTTTTCCGGCTTAGTGCCCATCGCCACGGTGCTGGGTATGGAGTTGGTGCTTTCGGCCCTTTCTATGAAAAGTCTGCGCCTGCGGCGGCTCCTGTGCGGCAAGCCGGTGATTTTGATGGAAAACGGCAATATTCTCCAAAAAAATCTCCGCAAAACCCGCATCACCACCGACGAACTGATTGGCCACCTGCGGGAGAAGGATGTACTGGATCTGAGGAGCGTGCAGTATGCCATTTTAGAGACAAACGGTAACCTGTCTGTCTTCCCCTACCCCAAGGAAAAACCGGCTTCCGCCAAGGAAGCCGGTATCGAAGTCAAAAAGCAGACGCTGCCCATCACAGTGATTTCCGACGGTACCCTTATGGAAGACAATCTGTCCCTGGTCAAAAAGGACGCTGCCTGGGTGCAGCGGGTGCTCCGGGAGAAAAATGCCACCCTGCAGGAAACCTGGCTGCTCACCGTGGACTTAGAAGATAAAATCGTGTTTTACCCCAAGGAGGTAGGATAAATGGGCAAAGGATGGTTGGGCGCAGGGCTTTTGGCGGTGTTTTTGATTTTCGGTATATGCCTGTCCGCCATAGCGGACAACGCCTGTTTGCCCACAGAAGAACTATTGGAACAAGCCGCCGAAAAGACTTTGTCTGGGGATTTTGCCGGAGGGATTGCTTTGGGTAAGCAAGCCCAAAGCCGGTGGCAAGAAAAGTGGAATGCCATTGCTTCCATCGCAGACCACGAGCCTATGGACGAGGTGGACTCCCTGTTTGCGGAGATGGAGATTTATGCCACCACCGGGGAACAGCCCCATTTTGCCGCCTGTTGTCACCAATTGGCCCGGCGAATACACTCCTTTGCCGATGCCCACCGCTTCAGTTGGTGGAATGTGCTGTAGTAATTGAGAATTGAAAATTGAGAGTTGAGAATTATTACTGCACAAAAAAACCGAAACCTTGTACCGCACTTTCAAAAATGCGTTCGGAGGGGTATATAGGGGAGGGGCGGTTCGCAAGCGGGAGTTGCGGCTCAGTCCCTCCCCTATATCGCATTCTTTGGGTACTTTCTTGGCGAAACAAGAAAGTACCGCTGCCGGCAGGCTATTAATACTATCGCAAATTTTAATTTTTGGGAATCGTAATGGTCAGCACGATTTGGTCTTCCGTTTCCTTGCGTTCGGAGATGGCAGAGATCCCGCTGCGCTGAATCCTTGCAAGGGATTGATTCAAATAAGTCAAAAACGCCCCCACATTGGCTTTTACGGCGGTACTTTGCCCCTGCTGCAGCAGAGAATCTATGTACTGCTCCGTCCGGGCGACGCTCATATTCTGCCGGGATATTTCCCGGATGGCCCAGAGCTTTTTATCCTCGCTGGGCAGTTTGAGCAGCGCCCGGGCGTGGCGCTCCGTCAGGCCGCTATTGCGCAAAGCTTCCAAAACCGGGCCACTGTGACGCAAAAGCCGGAGTTTGTTGGCCACACCGCTTTGGCTTTTGCCCAATACCTTCGCTACCTGCTCCTGGCTCATATTCCATTGCTGCAGCAGCAGGTCGATTCCTTGCGCCTCTTCAATAAAATCCAAATCCTGTCGCTGGAGATTTTCCACCAATGCGGTCATCGCCGATTCCTGGTCGGTCATCTGCATCACGATGCAGGGAATTTCCGTCAGCCCCGCCCGAATGGCCGCCCGCAGCCGCCGCTCTCCGGCAATCAGCTCATAGCTTGTCCCCACCCGGCGCACGGACAGGGGCTGCAAAATGCCGTGCCGGCGGATAGACTCCGTCAGTTCCTCCAAGGGCGCATCCCGGAACACCGTCCGGGGCTGGGCGGGATTGGGCTTTATCGCCCGGGCGGGCAAAAAGATCACCCGGCCTGTTTCCATATAGGTTCTCAGTTTTTGACACTGCATAACATTTCCTCCTTTGTTTACCGATAGTTTATAAGGAAATATCACAGAAACTCCACGAAATCAGCCACCCCGCCCGAAAAACCCTCGACAATCTTTCGTTGTAAAGTGGCAGTTGCTGTGTTATAATTGGGATAATCCCATCAATTTGAGGAAAAACATATGAACACAACGAAACTTTATTATGAAGACAGCCACTTAACCGCCTTCACCGCCACCGTCACCTGCTGCACCCCGGTTAAAAAAGGCTGGGAAATCACTTTGGATGCCACCGCCTTTTATCCGGAAGGGGGCGGACAGGCCAGTGACACCGGCATCTTGGGCGGTGTAAAAGTCCTTTCTGTCCGGGAAGAAAATGAAGAAATATTTCACCTGTGCGACAAGCCTTTGGAAGTGGGCAGCACCGTGGAAGGCACGATCGATTGGGAGCACCGCTTCGACTTGATGCAGCAGCACGCTGGCGAACATATCGTCTCCGGTATTATCCATAAGCGCTACGGCTGGCACAATGTGGGTTTCCATATGGGCGCCGATGTGGTGACCATTGACTTTGACGGCCCTGTACCTGCCGAAGATCTGCAAGAAATCGAAAACACCGCTAACAATGCCATTTGGCAGGACTTGCCTATCAAATGCTGGTATCCCACCCCGGAGGAATTGCCCACTGTTCCCTATCGGCGGAAGAAAGACCTGCCCTGGCCGGTGCGGATCGTGGAATTCCCCGGCTACGACATCTGCGCCTGCTGTGGTACACACCCCAAAACCACCGGCGCAATCGGTCTTGTAAAGCTGTTTTCCTGCGTAAAATTCCACCAGGGTGTCCGTATCGAAATGGCCTGCGGCAAGCGGGCGCTGAATATGCTCACCGCCGCCTACGAGCAGAACAAGCAGGTAAGCCAGGCCTTCTCCGCCAAACTCCAAGAGACCGGCTCTGCTGCCCGGCGTATGAATGAAGCTTTAGCTGCGGAAAAATTCCGCGCTTCCGCTTTGGAGAAGCAGCTTTTTGCCCACATCGCCCAGGGCTATGCTGGCAAAACCTTAGCTGTGCACTTTGCAAAAGACCTGTCCCCCAACAGCTGCCGGGAGCTTTGCGATGCCATAGCAGACTTTGCCAAAGTGGCCGTGACCCTTTCCGGAAATGACGAAGGCGGCTACTGTCTTTGTGTCCTCAGCCACACCGAAGACGCAAAAGCCATCGGCGATGCCGCCGCAAAGGCATTAAACGGCCGTGGCGGTGGCAAAAAAGAGGCCTTCCAGGGCCGTATTTCCGCCACACAGGGTCAAATTGAAAACTTTTTCGCCCAGAACGAAATTTAATCAATTTTTTAACAAATAGGGGTTGCAAATTCGGCGAAAAACTGGTAAAATTACCATACAGCATATAGCTGGAAGCAAAGGAGGTATACCCTATGATTCAAGTGATTATGGGCCTGAAGGGCTCCGGTAAGACCAAGCGTTTGATTGATGCTATCAACAATGCAGTAGCTAACGCGCAGGGCGATGTTGTCTGCATCGAGTACGGCAGCAAGCTGACCTACGATGTAAACTATCGCGTCCGCCTGGTAAATTCCAAGGAATATGAGATTAACAATCTGGACAAGCTGAAGGGCTTGCTCTGTGGCCTTCATGCCGGTAATTTCGATATTACCAATGTGTACATCGACAATCTGTATAAGACCATCGGTACCGACCGTGCTACCGGTGAGGAGTTCATCGCTTGGTGCGCTAAGTTCGCTGAGACCAACAATATGAACATCACCATTACTGTTTCCGACGATCCCGCTACAGCCTCCGAGGCTGTTAAGGCATATCTGGTCTAATTAACCGATTACACCGTTGCATTTTTTGCAGCGGTGTAATTTTTGTTTTCTTTTCGGAAAAACTGTGATAAAATAGAAATAAGCTTACAAAGGAGACAATTCTATGAAACATAACATTTTTTCCGGTATGGCCACCGCTATGGTCACACCTATGACGCCCCACGGCATGGATTACGACACGTTGGCTCGTTTCATTGAATTTCAGATTGAACAGGGTATCAATGCCCTGGTTGCTGTGGGCACCACCGGCGAAAGCGCCACCCTCAGCCCCGAGGAGCGAAAGGCGATTATCGCCTTTACCGTAAAGCAGGTAAACGGCCGTGTGCCCGTGATCGCCGGCACCGGCACCAACAACACCCAGCACGTACTGGAGTTCACCAAGAGTGCCTGCGGTGACGGCGCAGATGCGGTTTTGGTGGTCACGCCTTACTATAACAAGGCTACCCAAAAGGGTCTCATTGCCCACTATACCGCTGTGGCTGACGCTTCTGAAAAACCTGTGATCATGTACAGCGTTCCCAGCCGTACCGGTTGTACACTCCTTCCCGATACAGTGGCAGAGCTTTCCCATCACCCCATGATCGCGGCGCTGAAGGATGCCAACGGCAACATGGATATGACCGTAGAGACCATCTCCAAGTGCGGCGACCGGCTGGACATCTACTCCGGCGAGGACTCTTTGACCGTGCCTATGCTGGCTATGGGCGGCAAGGGCTGTATCAGCGTGCTGTCCAATGTGGTTCCCAAAAAGGCCGTGGAGATGTGCAACAAGGCCTTTGCCGGGGATTTTGCCGGCGCAGCAAAACTGCAGTGTGAAATGTTGCCCCTCATTCGCTGCCTGTTCAGCGAGGTCAACCCCATTCCCGCCAAGGCTGCGGTTGCAGCTATGGGCTTTGGTGAAGAATATTTGCGTATGCCTCTGTCCTATCTGGAGGACGGCCACCGGGCTACCCTCTTGGCAGAGATGAAGAAATTGGGTGTTCTGTAATGCGGGCGGTGATTTTCGGTGCTTTGACGTCTGGCAAAGGACGCTGTCAAGAGCTTCACGGACGCAGATATTGAAATCGTAGAAGTCCATCACAACCGGGAGGTGGATGCCCCCAGCGGCACATTGGAAATCGCCTTAACAGGCGACGGCAAATCCGTCACCACCCAGTACCTGGAAGGCCCTGCCGAAACCACCGCAAAATATATAAAAACAAAACCTGTCATCCTGAGCGCAGTAGCCACAGGCTACGAAGTCGAAGGATCTTCGCACCAAACAACTACTCAGCAGCAGTGTGTATGCGTAGATTCTTCGACTCGCTATGCTCGCTCAGAATGACAGAATTTTTTGTCCTTTTTGGCGCATACTATGCCAGGAGGGATAGTATGAAAGAAAAGGAACAAAACCAGCCCATTCCCTGGGAGTTAAAAGATCCCAAACCCCCTGTGATTCAGTCCGGTCATATGGAAAACCGCATTCGCAACAAATAAAAACGGCGCACTTGGCGCCGTTTTTTTAGTGCTTCCATTTCAAAATACCCTTTACCCAAGCTTCGTCAAAACCTTCGTGGCTGGCAAAATTGGAATCGTAGGGGGTGCAGAACAGGGCGATGCACACCACCACCGCAAAGACCGACAGGATTCCCACGATCAGCGTCAGCCGGGGATTAACCTTTTCCCGCTGATACAATGCGCCCACGCCCACAAACAGGGCAACGCCCATCAGCCACAGGTAGTCCATAGTATACCGGGCAAGCAGATAAGGTGTCCACAAAATGCCCATCACGATGGTCACCAAGGTAGTCACCACTGCGGTGGGGATCACCAGGCCCAAGCCGGACTTCATCAGATAGCCGCGGCTGCCCTTGCGGCACGCGCCGACCAGACCCAAAAACAGAATGGGGAATGTGACAAAAATACCGTAATCTATGGGCTCGCAATCAGAACGGAACAGCGCATCTGCTAAATTCTTGCCCAACCGGTTCCAATCCATATTGGCAAACACATTGCCGTACTGAGATTGGTCCGCCACGGTCATCTGGTAGGACTGGCCGAATTCAAAGGGATCATTAAAGCGGGCATTGTTGTACCACATAAGGCCCGCAGCCACTGCCGCATAGGGCAGAACGCACAGAGCAGTATAGCCCCACTGGGCGCCAGTGAGCTTGCGGCTCCGAACAAAAGTAACAAACAGCGGGATCACCATCAGATTGCCCAAAGCGATGGTGGGCCGGCAGCCAAAGGCCAATGCGCCCAGCAAGCTGCCTACGGCAGCAAAAATGAAAGTCTTCGGGGTAGTATTCTCGTCAAACGCCGCCCGGGCAAAGAAGTACAGACTCCAGATCATCATACACAGCGCCGAACTGATGGCCGTGCAATAAAGCGCCGGGTAGGATACGCAGTACCAAATGCTCATCACCGCCACCGCAGTACTCAGCAGCAGGAAAACAGCAAAGGGCATCTTGGGGAAGAACTTCTTGGTCAGGTACGCAAACAGCAGGAACAATCCTGCAATAAACAGCGCCACAAAAATCTGAGTAGCGTGGTAGGTGGTCAGGGGATTTCCGGTAATAACCTGGTAGGGCATAAACAGCAGCAGTACCGGCACCACACCGAAATACATATAATAATGGCCGTTATAGTAGGCATGATCCCACATATCGTCCCACTGGCGGCTTTCCACACCGGCCTCAACCCGGGCATCCCGGTCATAGGGATTGTCCAGCTCCAGCAGAGCAGGGTCTACCTCCACATCAAAATGGAGCTGTCCTTTTAAGAAAGCGTCAGCCAATTCCTCATACTGATTCCGGTGTCCGGGAACTTCACCGTTCCACAGGGGCGCCCAACCCATAGGCTCCAGGCACAGAAGCAACAGAAGCGCCACCACGATTAAAATAATAATGATATTGCGCCGCTGGGTAAAATCAATCGTCAATCCATGGACGCCGGCAGCAACCTTCCGGACACCGGAAAATCCCGCCAAAAATTCACACAGCAGAAAAATAATTAAGGCAAAACCATACCACATAAGTTCGTTTCCTTTGCTTAACCTTAGTTTTATGCTGCCATTCTACCACAAGCACCATTCTTTTGCAATAGCGAAAACGACCCGCCTCTTGGCGGGTCGTTACAACCTGGACAGTTCAGCTAATTTGCTGATAAAGACTTTATTGGTGGGAGCTTCGGTGGCGCCGGGAAAATACTTCTCCCAAATAATGGGGTTGCGCCGGGACCAGGCATCGGTGATAGCCTTGCGAATGGAGTGCTCCACTGTCCGGCAATCCGGCAAAGAAAATATCTCGCCGATGGCCGGGTATAGTTCTTTGGACAGCAGCATTCCGGGGTTTTGTGCAAAAATAGGAATTCCCTCGCACAGCTGGCGATAGCCGTCCAAATTGGTGCGGAAGCCCAGCGTGTGCAGATGCACCGCCGCCCGGGTCTCTTCCCGGGGTTGGGTCTCGGCAACCAAATCCATCAGCCGCACCCGCAGCGTCTCCACCGTGGGAGAAAACAAAAGATACTGCACACCCAATTCCAACGCACGCTTTTCAGCATAGGGCGGCAGATAATGGGCCAGCGCTATAACCACCCGAGGCCTGTGGGTGCTTTCCTGCAGGACAGTCAATCCGTCCTTAAAGGGCAGGAGAATATGTATGATCAGCACATCGGGCTTAAAATAATGGAGCAGTTCCAAAGCGGTTTCGCCGTCGTAGCAGATCTTCATTTCGAACTCGTTATGCAGCGCTTTCTCCACTGCGCCTGTGAATTCCTCGGACATATCCGCAACCAACAGCTTCAGCACCCGGAACCCCCCCTTTCTTATAATACATATAGCTTAACAAACAACCAAGCAAAAGGCAAGGGGTGTATTTCGACCTTTTTCGACAAAAGCGGGACGAAAACCGTCCCGCTTTGATTGGGTTATTCTTATTTCTCAAAATAGAACTCTGAAGTGTAATAATTGGAAGGTTTGTTCAGCTCATTGTTAAAGCCGTTGGAACCCAATTCCTCACCCAGGGTCTTCCTGTCGGAGAACAAATTCGTTCCCAAACCCAGCCGCTCGCCCTCGATCTGACAACCCATCGCCGCCAGGGTGGTGGGGAACATATCCAAGGTAAAGGCCATACGGTTTATCGTGTTCTTCGGCTTAGCAACAGAGTTGATAAAGCAGTTGTACACATCCCGGGGATAATTCTCGTCGCCGGGTTTTTTGATGGAGCGGATATAGTCGTTTCCCATAGTGGGGTGGTCGCCCACTACCACAACCGTGGTATCCTTATAGAAATCCTGGGTCTTGATCCACTCTATAAACGCTGCGGTCTTCTTGCTGGAGCAAGCATACACATTCTCATATTTATGGAGGAAGGTATTGGGGCAATCGGGGCAGAGATAACCGTCCTCGTGGTGGGTGTCCACCGTCAGCATATAAAAGGCGAAAGGTTCGTCCTTGGCTGCGATTTTCGGCAGCTCCTGCTGGGCATAGCGGAACAAATAATTGTCCTCAAAGCCCCACCAGACCTTATAATCCGGGGCGATCAGACCGTCTTCCCGGGCCGTGAACAGATCGTAGATCTTGTCCACACCGTGGGTGCCGAAATAGGTGGAGCGGCCGCCGAAGGTGGCATCGGAGCCAACCATCAAGGTCTGATAATAGCCGTTTTCGTGGAGAATATCCATCATAGAAGTTGCGCCGGGCAGGAATACGCCATTTTTGCCGTAGCTGTTGCCGTCAGCAACATCGGGGGGCGCTTTTAAGGGGATGCCCGCAGTTTGGCTCACCATAGCCGCAACCGTCCACACAGCGCCTATACCGCTGCGAATACCGCCCACGGTATTTTCCGAATTGGAGAAATTGATATTGTCTTTCGCCAGGTCATACAGTTCCGGAATCACAGAAGTATCCATCAGGCCGCCCTGCTCCCGGGAGAACAAGGTGGTTTCCATAGACTCCAGGAAAATGTAAATCAAATTGCGCTTTTCCTGGGGGAATGTAATATTGGCGGTGGCAGGGTCCTGGTAATGGTCCGTATAGAGGGTGGATTGCTTGCCCAAATTGGCGGCATAATCCCAAAACTGAGCGGTTTCCGCGCCCCGGTAGAAAAAGCTGCCGGACACAGCAAAAGTCAGCACGATGGAGACCACAGGCCGCATAGGAAACAGCTGCAATTTCAGCTTGGGGAATATCAGCATCAGCTTTTTCCGCCAAGTGCCAAACAGCACAGGACACAGCAGCGCCGCCCAAAACAGCGACGGGATCAGCGCCGAGCGGACATATTTGTAAACCAGTGTGGATTCCACACCGCCCAGGCCGCCAAGCAAGGTGTAAAGCACCGCTTCAAAGCCCAGTTGGCCGTAGGTATCGGCATACCAGTTTGCGGAATAATATGCCAAAAAGCCAACAAAGATCAGCGCGCACCCCAAGCAAGTTCCCAGGACACGCAGAACCTTATGCGTCTTCTTTTTCTGAGGCATTTTTGTCGTCACCTTCTACACGAATTCGGATCTTCCTGTACAAGATCTTTTCAATCAACGCCAGCGCCACAGCGGCGGGAATGGCCATAATCAGATAGTTCACCGCAACAGAGGGGGTCATATCCGCCATCAAAGTGGCTAAGGTATGGTTGCCGGTGTACAGAATCCATTTCTTCACGGCAAAACAGCCGAAATTGATAAGCAGGATGTTCATGCTCAGCAGATACACCCAGTTTCTCTTACAAAGACGGGTCTTGCTGAACGCTTCCCAAAGCCACACGGACAAAACCGCCGGCAAAAACAGGACAATAAAGGTAATCATAATATATTCCTCCTTTTTCCTTTCCCTTTTTATATCATAATCCGGCAGAAAATGCAATCTTTTCAAAGGAAAAGAAAAAAGCATACCCCGATTGGGATGGTGTTTTCATAGTGTGGACGATATAGGACTCGGTTGCATTTTTGCCATTGCTTTATGGTGGACGATAAGGACTCACAAATCAAAGTGTCGCTCCGTCCAGCCGTCGCGACCAACACGCCCCCGGCGTGTTGTGATTCCGATTGTTCGAGTCCTTATCTACAAAAACTATAAAAAGACACCACCCGATCGGGTGGTGTCTTTTTATGGTGGACGATATAGGACTCGAACCTATGACCTTCCGCACGTCAAGCGGATGCTCTAGCCAGCTGAGCTAATCGTCCAAAGCACGGCTCATTATAACGAAGAAAAGGGGGTTTGTCAACCCCCTTTTCCAAGTTTTTTCTTAAAAAGAGATTCTTTCGGCTTCCTCAAAGACCTCTTCCTCACCCATTTCAGACAGCTCCATAGTCATTTCGCCCTTGGGAATCAGGAAACGGCGAATGGCGAACAGACCGGCAATACACAAAACGCTTGCCACATTGCTCCAGGGGCTGTTATGGCTCAGGATAACCTGCCGGGCAATAGCCACAATCAGCACTTCCAGGGTGTTGGCAGGGGTCATATCCAAAAGCATACGCACAAACTCCAGCCCCACGACCAAAGTCAAAATATTATGCAGATAGGTGTTGATGGAATCAAAATAGCCCTCCACCGTGAACATCCGGTAGACCTCCATAGCCAGCATTCCCACCAAAACAAACAATGTCAAAATGGCGATAGCGCCCTCAAAAAAGTGAAGGATCTTGTGAATCACATTGGTGGTTTTTTTATGCATAAACCTGCCTCCTTTGGGTGTTTTTCCCATTATACACGAAAATTCTCCAAAAGAAAAGAAATATTTTCCGGGCCTACAGACCTTGCACAAGGTCCTGTATAATATTCTCTATTTCTTTGCGGCGCAGAACCGGATCTTTGGACAGCGAAACAAAGAAACCCTCCTGTTTGGGGCGCAGCTGATGAAACCGATGCGCTACCAAGCGGATCAGCGCATCGATTTGATGGTCTGTAACCTGTTCGATTTGCTGCACAAGCTCCGCGGGCAGATTGAGCATAGGATTTTTGCTTTTGTACATATTTTCACCTCCGATAAACACATTATAGATACATATTTCAGTATAGTAAAGTGCATTTTTTCAAAAGATAATAAAAATGATCTTTTGAAAATGAGGTGGTTATTTTGATAAGCTACGCGCCGCTTTGGAAAACAATGGAGGAGAACAAGGAAACCACCTATACTCTGATAAATAAGTACGGCATTAACCCCAGAACCATCAACAATTTGAAACATAACAAGTCAATCACTATGTACACGTTGGAACGCCTGTGTCAAATTCTGCATTGTCAAGCAGAGGACATTGTTTTATTCGTTCCGGATAAAAATAAGGGTTCTTGTGATGATTGAATTTAACAGGCTTTGGAAACTGATGGAGGAGAAGCACATCTCCACATATCGACTTAGAGAGAGCAGCGGTATTGATCGAAAGACTGTTCGTAGATTAAAAGCTAACGAGAATATTGAAACCAAGACTTTAAGCAAACTCTGCGCTGCCTTGGATTGCAAGCTGGAGGATATTGCGGAATATATTCCCGATTGAAGAAAAAACGACCCCGCCGGGGTCGTTTTTTCTTTATCTTTATACTTGCAAAAATTGGGATAGTATGGTAGACTTAGCCTGAAGTTATTTTCCTTTGTCATTCCGAGCCAGTTCGCTTTCCCGGCGTGAGAATCTAAAGGACAACACCTCACTGGAGATTGCCACACCAGCGTGCTCGCTGGTTCGCAATGACAGTGAAGATTTCACAATGTTCAAAATATAAATGGAGGCGTTTACAATGGAACAGTACATGGATTTTGAGAAAAAAGTACAGCAGGTACATAAGCCCAACCGGGTAAACCCCGAGGCTCTTAATACCCTCACCGGCATCAAGATCACCCCCGAGTGGAAGATCGCCTGCAAGGCTGAGCCCGGCATCGTGATTGCTACAGTGGTGGCTGACCTGCAGGATTATTTTAAGGTTTCTATGAATGTGGAGCTGGAGCTGGTAACCGCGGTCGCTCCCGCCCCGAAGACCATTTTCGTAGCCGTGGACGAGAGTCTGCCCGAGCGGACCTTCACCATCAAGGTCGAGAGCAGCATCATTATTAACGGCGCTGACCCCCGCTACACCGCCCAGGGCTGCTATGCTTTGGAAGACAAGCTGAATATGAACGAGGCTCCCATCATCGAGCCCGGTGAGACCACTCTGAAAATGCGCTTTTCCATGCGTGACATCAACACCGGTATGGGTACGGAGTGCTATCCCGAGGGCCACCTGTGTGCCATCGCTCACGCAGGCTTCACCGCCGTGGACCTGGGTATGCACAAGGCTTTGGAAAACCCCGAGGATGTCAAGCGCGTCAACGGTATTGTGGAAAATGCCGCCAAGTACGGTCTGGATGTTTACGCCTATCCCGACCTGTGGAACACAATGCACCACGATGACCCCGGCGCCTTTGAACATTACGATACCACCTACGGTGAGCTGATGAAGCGTTGCCCCGGCCTGAAGGGCTTTATTTTCGTGGGCGAAGCCTGCGAGTTCCCCTCCAAGGACGAGCGCACTACCGGCAAGAGCTGGCTGGAATCCAAAGAAGACGAGAAAACCAGCCCCGGCTGGTTCCCCTGCCGTGACTATCCCCAGTTCATCGCCCTGCTGCGGGATGTGATCCGCTCCCACAAGGCCGATGCTGAGATCATCTTCTGGACCTATAACTGGGGCTTTGAGAAGCAGGAGCTCCGGGAAGAGCTGCTGCGCAATGTCCCCACCGACATCACTGTGATGGCTACCTTCGAAATGTTCGAAGAAATTGATATCGCTCCCAATATCCAAGAGATCACCACCGACTACACCCTGTGGCAGATCGGCCCCGGCAAGTACTACACCACCGAGTCCAAGATCGCCCGGGAGCGTGGCATCCGGATGTACTGCATGTCCAACACCGGCGGCAACACCTGGGATATCGGCGGCGTACCTTACCTGCCTGCTCCTCAGCGCTGGATCGAGCGTTGGGAGTCCGTGGTGAACACCGAGGAAACCTTCCGTATGGACGGTATGCGAGAATCCCACAGCTACGGCTACTGGCCCTCCTTCCTGCCGGAAATGGCCAAGTATGCCTTCATGGAGCCCAAGCCCGACCTGCACGAGCTGCTGAATAAGCTGATCATCCGTGACTTCGGCAAGGAGAACCTGGAAGCAGTCCTCAAGGCTTACGAGCTGTTCTCCGAGGGTATGAGCCACTGCGTTTCCACCAACGAAGACCAGTACGGCCCCGCCCGTGTCGGTCCTTCCTATCCTCTGTTCTACAAGTACTGGGAGCTGATTCCCCGCTGCCCCGTAACCAACGGCAATGTTAACCGGGAAGGCTTCCCCGTTTACACCTACAACCTGGATCGTGTTGAGAAGCTGCAGTACGAAACCGAAGAGTACATCAAGATGGCTCGTCTGTTCACTGCCGGTGTTACCATTCTGGAAGGCGTCATTGCCAGGATGGAAGGCGCCAAGAAGCAAGACGCTATGCACATCCTGCAGGTGGCTACCTACATTCGCAACAACGCCCTAACCATTCATCGCGTTAAGCGCTGGCACTATCTGAAGGGTCAGCTGGGTCTTTACGTGGACGCTGTTCCCACCTGGGTTGGCGGCCGTAAGAATATGGTGGATGCCAAGAAGGCTGAGAAGCCCCTGGTTCCCGTAGCTGACAAGCGCCCCATCGTGCTGGAGCTGCTGGAGATCATCCAGGCTGAGATTGAGAACGCCAAAAACACCATTCCTCTGGTGGAGGCAAACTCCCGTCTGGGCTATGAGAAGGAATACGGCTATAGCTGCTGCAAGATGCAGCTGGAGTGGAAGATCGCTATGGCCGAAAAGACCATCAACGAAGAGCTGCTGCCGTTGCTTGCCGAGTGCTAAACGCAACACGCTTGTCATCCTGAGTAAGCGAAGCGCATCGAAGGATCTTCGTGCTAAATATCTGCTTAGCAATAATGATAATGCGTAGATTCTTCGGCTCGCCATGCTCGCTTAGAATGACAGACTTTCAGAAATGTCAAAGTCCCCGGATCTCACCGGGGACTTTTTCTGTTTGCATTTTCCCCCATTAGGAAGTATAATATGCCTATATAATTCAAAGGAGGATCATTCTATGAAAGGTCAAAACTGCGGTTACTGCATGGGCGGTGAGATTCTGGCCGGCTTTGGCATCAAAATCTGCGACCTGCAGGCGAGCCAACTGATCCTGTTCAAGGAGCAGAGCCACCCCGGCCGTGTGATCGTGGCCTACAAGGATCACGTCAGCGAGCTGGTTGACATTGACCCCGAAGAAAGAGCTCTGTTTATGGAGGACATTGCCAAGGCTGCCAATGCCATTCACAAGGTCTTTAACCCCGACAAGGTAAACTACGGCGCCTACGGCGACGGTGGCTGCCACCTCCACTTCCACCTGGTTCCCAAGTACAAGGACAATTTTGAGTGGGGTACGCCCTTTGCCATGAACCCCCAAAAGACCTACCTGAGCGATGCCGAATACGAAGCAATGATCGAAAAAATCAAAGCTGCTCTGTAAAACAAATACCCACGACAGATTGATAGGATCCCCCTAAAGCAGACCAAGGAAATATCCAAAGTCTATTTTAGAGGGATCCTATTATTATTCGCTCCCCACTTTACATTTACATTGCACCGTTGGCAAGAGTCTCCACCAACGCGTACATTTCCTCTTCCGAGTGGACATTGTGTGCTTTGTTCAGAATGTCCCGCTTTTGGGATTCAGATAAATGGGCATAGCGGTTCATAGCCGCGGTGTTAGCCGACAGTGCCAAACCAAAACCAATAGGAACTTGATGGAAATCCATAATTTTTCTCCTTTTCAAAAAGTATGTCATTCTGAGCGAGCGTAGCGAGTCGAAGAATCTACGCAATTCTTATCTGGGATGCACACAATTGGTGCGAAGATCCTTCGACTCCGGGCATTGCCCTCCGCTCAGGATGACAGGTGCTGCGGTCAGGCAGCTGCGTCTAGCATATTTTCTATAAATATGCCGTATCCCGTTGTGGGGTCGTTGACGAGAACGTGAGTCACAGCGCCAACCAGCTTGCCGTCTTGGATAATCGGTGAGCCGGACACGAGTGTGTCAATATAGGACCAACATCTTTTTTAGGAAATTTTATCTGTTTTTGTCGAAAAAACCGCCTAAACAAGCCACTTTTAAGACACACAAACTTATTTTAACCTCAAAATCGAAAAATTATTGAATGATTGGGGAACTAAAAACAGACGAGTGTGTGATAATAGGACCAACACTCTTCTACCCTTTAAATACAAATAGCAGCAAGTTCTCACCTGCTGCTATTTGTATGGTTCATTATATTTATACAAGAGATTTTTTCTTTTTGAGAACGAGTACAGCCAGGAGAACGTTACCGAGAAGTGCAAGACTCGCAATCACAATCGCAACGACTGTAACTGTATCTACACCTTCTGCTTCGGTGACGTTACCGGAGCCTACGGGAATGCTGTCATCTGCGGCAGCTTTCACACCGGTGTCGGTTTCCCCGATCCACCAATTGCCATTCTCACCGATAAACGGTGTCAGACCGTCCTTACCGTCAGCGCCGTCTTTGCCGTTTTCTCCGTCCTTACCATTAGCACCATCCTTACCGTTGGTTACGGTAAATGTATAGGTCTTGCCGTTGGTCAGAGTAACGGTATATGTATCCACATTGCCGTTGGTAGCTGTCTTTTCGATTTTAGCAATTCCTACGCCGTCAGCGCCGGTATCGCCCTTATCGCCTTTATCACCCTTGATGCCGTTGGCATCTACACCGGTGTCGGTATCACCGATCCACCAGTTGCCGTTTGTTCCGATATACGGAATATGACCCTTGGCTGCATCAATGGCTTCCTGCTTGGCCTTTGCGATGGCATCTTCCAGCTCAGTCTTCAAAGCGGCATCGGCGGCAATATAATTGTCTTTGGCGTTCTGAAGCGCAGTGATGGCATTTTGCAGGTTTGCAATCGCGGCATTTACAGTAGCGGTATCCGCCTTGTTATCGAGCGCGGCTTGCAGCTCTGCTTTTGCGGCATCTACAAGATCCTTTGCAGCATCCACCGCCTCGTCCTTGGCGGTAATAATGGCTGCATTCAAGGTCGTTACCGCACTGTCGGTATATGCCTTAGCGGTAGCTTCTGCCGTTGCAATGGCAGCGTTTAACTCACTGACCTTTGTGTTAAGAGTTCCGATGTCTGCCTTACCGTTGATCGCATCTTGAAGCTCTGCCTTTGCATTGTTTACAAGAGCTTCGGCGGCGGAGATCGCAGCGGCCTGCGCGGTGCTGATCTTGCCCTCAAGCTCGGTTTTCAGAGCCGTATCTTTTTCGTCTGCGTAGGTCTTTGCAGCAGTCTGGGCTGCAGTAATTGCGGCATTAAGCTCACTAACCTTCTGATTTAAGGTTGCTGTGTCTGCCTTGTTTGCAATTGCCGCATTGAGCGCTGCAACGGCGGCATCCAATTCCTGCTTAGCAGTTTCCAAGGCAGAAACCTTGCCTTCAAGAACTGCGATTTTGTCCTCGATATCATCTATTCTTGCATTTGCAGCCGCAAGCTCTGCCTCGAGACTCTGAACGGCTAATTTAAGATTGGCAATATCAGTGCCCTGTGTACCGGTAAGGGTTTTCAGTGCGTTGATTGCATCCTGCGCCTTGGTTTTCCATGTCTTAAGATCCGCAATATCACTCTTGAGTGTTCCAACGTCACTTGTGTTGGTGTTAATCTTGCTGTTTGCATCGGCAAGACCTGCCTCAAGGTCTTGCACACGGGTTGTCAGCGCAGCGATCGCAGCATTGACGGTAGCCGTAGCGGAGTTAATGGCATTCGTCAGTTCTGCCTTTGTTGCGTAATCATTTGTGAGCTTGCTGCTTAAATCGGTAAGTGAAGCGTTGAGCGTGGCAAGGTCGGCAGTAAGCTGGGCTACCTTGCTTGCATTGGTGGAAATATTACTCTTAGCTGCGGCAAGCTCGCTTTCAAGTGTTTCCACTCTGCTTGTCAGATCACTTATAGCAGTATGGATAAGATTATCTGCGGTTTCGATTTTGGTATTCAACTCGTTTTTGAGAGCCGTGTCAGCATCCTCATAATCATCAATTTGCTCAAGCAAGGTCTGAATATTGGTCTTTGCGGTATTCAAATCAGTAATTGCCTGTGCAAGAGTAGCGGCATCTGCTTTGCCTGCCAAAGCGGAATTTACAGCATCAATTTTACCCTGCAGTTCTGCCTTTGCGGCATCGATCTTATTGTTCAACTCCGCTTTATCGTCCTCGTAGTCGGCGAACTTTGCATAGATGGTGGTAGTAGTGTTGGTGATAGCATCACTGAAATTAAATTCGGTGTAAAACCATTTGTCTTTATACCAACCGACCAAAACCTTGCCTGCAAATACGGGGGTAGGAGGCGTAACGGTTTCACCGCGCAAAACCGTCTTGGTTTCGCTGCCCAGTGTGCCATAGTCAAAGGTAACGGTGTACTGAAATTTCAGTGCAAGGTTTTCGCCGTCTACCGCTATACCATAAGTGCTGCTGTCGCTTACAAACTTATCGATATAGGCAGCACCGCCGGTAGTGAAAGTGCCGACGTTATATGATTGCATCGTGACACCGATAGATGCATCCTCACAGGTCAGCGCACCTGCCACAGTGACTGTTTTATCGCTTGGCAGAAAGATATTATTGGGGGTGAGATTACCCGCGGGGCCTTTCGTATTGTCGATAATCTTGCTATTACCGGACAGCTTTAAGGTTCCGTTGTTGTACACACCACCGCCGTCAGAGCCGGCAGTGTTGTCACTTACGGTGACATTTTCCATAGTAAAGGTGCCGCCGCCACGGATGTACACACCGCCGCCGTTATTCGTGGCGTCGTTGCCGCTTACGGTGCTGTTTTCCATGGTGACGGTGCCGTAGCTGTACACACCGCCGCCGTTATTCGTGGCGTCGTTGCCGCTGATGGTGCCGCCATACATAGTGACGGTGCCGCCGTAGTTGTACACACCGCCACCGTCACCATTCGCCCCATACCCGGTAGCGCTGTTATTGCTGATGGTGCCTCCGTACATAGTGAATGTGCCGTTGATGTACACACCGCCGCCGCCTGTTGAAGAAGTGAAGCCGGAAATAGCACCGTCTGTGCCGCAGTCGGTCAGCACAAAGGTTGCGCCGCTGTTCACTGTAATCGCGCTGCCTGTGAAACTATCAGCGGGGCTGATAGTTTTTCCGTTCAGGCAGAGGTAGAGGGTGTAGCCGTTTGCTACGGTCAGCTTGCTGTTGCGCTCTGCATTTGCAGACAGATAGACGTACGCCGTCTTGTTCGAATCGTATGGAATGGCATCTGTGCCGTTCCACGCAGTCCACTCTACATCTTTACAATCGGAGTGGACACTCTCCTGCTCACCGCAGACACAGTGATTGGTATGAATGCCTGCCGCAAAAACGGCAACGGGCACCATTGCCACAACCAAAGCTGCCGCAACGCAAAGGGCCACTGCCTTCTTGGGCAGCTTTTTACAACCGATGGCGGCTGACTCTGCCAAGAGCAGCAGAGCGCTCAGCCACAATTTCAATATTTCTTTCCAATTCTTCTTCATAACACTTACCTCTCAATCGTTTGTGCTTAAGGGATACCGACAGATTCCGGTCTTGGGGAGTTTATCACTGTTAAGGTCGTACTTAGCATACTTACAAAACCAACAAATTGGTTCTATTGCCAGGATACTTCGCCGTCCCTCAAAACAAGAACAGGTGGTATAACGGGTAATTTCTTTGTCCTTGTACGGACAAGTTTCCTGCGATTTTTCCATAGGACCTCTCCTTTGCGACGGGTTTGCTATATTATAGCAAGCAGACGGTAAAAAGACCGTTTTTGGCGTGATTGGTAGCAAATTTGGCGTGATTGGTAGGTAAACGCAAAAAATCCCCCGATTTTTACATCGGGGGATGGCTCAAAAAACGATTAAGATGTAAATGCAACGGTTGCTTTGAACACACCGTTTTGTGCCGTGAAGCGACAAGTGCCTCCGTATTTTTCTGCGGTGGATACGATGCTGTGAATACCCACACCCCACAGCTCCCGTGGCATATCGGGAACAAACTCTAAAGACGGATGGCAGGAGTTTTCACAGACGATAACCATTTTCTTGGCTTTATAGTAAATATCTACCGAAATGACAGGCTCGGAAGTTTCTGAACTGGCAGCGCCGTGGAGCGCATTTTCCACCACATTTGCAAGAATTGCCACAAGGTCGTGAGAGGAAACGGGCGTTTCCTTTCTTGCTGCCGCATTGGCGTTAAAGCAAATATTTGCAGCTTTTGCTTTTGCCTCATATACACGCAGCACGTTGTTGATGGTTTCATTCTCGCAAAACCTCTGCGGACGCTGACTATCCATTTCTACGTTTTGCTTTTCAAGATAACGGATAATGCTATCGAGTTCACCGTTCTTGGCCAAAGCCAATATTGCATCATTATGGTGGCGAATATCGTGATAGCTTTTTCTTGCCCACATTACTTCGTTTTCCTGTGCCTGTACCCGTGTTTCGAGAAGCTCGGTGTGGATCTGCTTGCGCTTTTCTTTTGCAAGCTCCACCATATCTTTAAGACTTGAAAACAATGCGGCGTAGGTTACGAAAAACATCGCTGTTGTGGCTATGAAGATTTGAAATCTGCCGTTATCGGTGCGTGTAACACCGTCTATGTAAATGGTCTGTGTGGCTATCACCACCAAAAAGGCGATCACGATTGCGTAATACTTGCCAAAGCCTTTATCAATGTATACACTGACCTTCTTAAATTTCGGAAGAATAAGAACATAGATCAGCACCTGCAAAATTCCCATAATCAAAACCATACATACGATTTTGAGAGCAAGGTGCATTTCCTTTTCAATTATAAAGGAAGCAAACGCACCGAAAGCCGTATAAATGCTGGCGTAGCTGATAAACAAAAAACCTTTCTCAATCGGCTTGCCTTTGGTTGCAATAAAGAACAATGCGGCGTTGAGCAGCACCATCAAGGTGTAGTTCAGCTTAGTTGTTGTGGGCGGTAGGATCAAAAACACCACTGCATATACAAGCCATATCAGCGAAGTAACAATTTTATTATATCTGGGCTTGACGAAGAATATGGACATACCAACATGGGAAAGCACAGACAATATCAGTAAAAGTAATGTAAGAGCGTCCATTTCATCACCTCATTCCCAAATAGTCCATATAGGCGTTTTTAAGTGTCGGCATAATTCTTCTTGGAACGGCAAGACATTTGCCGGTTGTCATTTCAACCGTGTCGGAAAGTATTTTTTCAATCTGTTCCAAATTGATAATAAAGGTCTTTCCGCAAAGGTAAAATTGCCCGAAGGGAGATAATTTCTCCCAAAGCTCTGCCTGGGAGATGCGAACCGATGCAGGCTCGCCCTCTGCAAAGCAGATTGTTTGGTTGTGGTTGGCAGACTCACAATAAATGATATTACCAACAGGGATATTATAATATCCGTTTGCCGTTTTCATCAGCACGGTTTTCGGCTTATCTTGCCCTATGCTGCGCATTGCCTTATCCATCGCAGTAAAAAAATCATCCTTTGTATAAGGCTTCAGTAGATAATGCGTAGCACTCACTCCAAACGCTTCCACAGCGTGATCACGGGAGGAGGTCAGAAAGATTATGGGACTTTCATCGTTTCTCTGTCGAAGCTCAGTCGCAACGCTCACACCCGTTACGCCGGGCATATAAACATCCAAGAGGTATATGTCGTAATGCTCGCCTTTATCAAGCATATCTAAAAAATCAGAGGGATTCTCAAACTGCTCTGCCGAAAAGCGAACATTCCGCAAAGCGGCATATTCCGAGAGAAAAGCTGCGGACGTATCCAAGTATTTTTTCTCATCGTCACATATTGCAATTTTGAGCACTACATCACCTTCTTTCTTATAAATCTTTAAAACATAATGTTAATTATTTCAGTCTGATATAACAGGTTGACTTTCCTTTGCCCTCGCGTTTCAGTTCACCAGATGCTACCATTTTACGAAGAGCTCCTTCTACTGAACTAAGGCTAAGCATCGGGCACAGTTCACGTATATCCTGTTTATTAAAGCGTCCTATCTTATTCATAGCAGCTTTACGAACCATATCTATAGCAGGAAGTTTTTCTTCAACAATAGCAAATCGATCTCCGAAGTCTTTGTACGCTGCCAGAACCGTTCCAAGTAGATATTTAATAAACGGAACAGCATCTTCGATTCCTTCGTGCCAACCATGCTGAGAACGACCAAGCGCATCGTAATACAAATCTTTATTCTTAGCAATTTTCGCTTCTAACGAAATGTATTTACCCACAAAGAATCCACTGCGATATAATAGCAACGTAGTAAGCAATCGGCTCATTCTTCCATTTCCGTCATTAAAGGGATGAATACAGAGGAAGTCATGAATAAAAATCGGTATAGCAATTAAAGGCTCCAATTCCATATTTCCGATAACACGGTTGTATTCATCACAAATTTTATCTAATGCCTCAGAGGTTTCAAACGGAGCAAGAGGCGTAAACAAAACCTCTGTATGTCCGTCAGGATAAGTTGCACTAATATAATTCTGTACATTCTTTGTCTGTCCGGCCATAGGGTTGTTCATATGGCTATACATGATCTTATGAAGTTGAAGTATATAATTGCGGGACAAAGATATCGCATCAAAACTTTCATGAATAATCGAGAGCACATCACGATAACCAGCAATTTCTTGCTCATCACGGTTTCTCGGTGTAGTCTTTTCTTCAACTAACTGCTTAATGCGGGTATTAGTGGTAACAATACCTTCAATCGCATTGGATGCTTCGGTACTTTGAATTTTTGCAATCTCAACCAACTTTTCCAATTCTTCCGGACGTTGCTTGAGATAAAGTTCTTGTTTTCCTGCCTCTTTATATATAGCGGCAATAAGTCCTAAAATCTCAGAATCCCATTTTTGATTCTTAATAACAGAGTAATTAAAAGGTCTCATTCCCTTAGCCCCCCTTTTCTTTCCCTTATATTATATGCGTTTATAAGGGAATAGTCAATAGTTTGTTGCAAACTTTCCCTTGATACAGTCGCACATTTAAGGGAAACAACTATTGATTATCCAGCACCTGCTTTCTTATAACTACAAGTTCAGCTTTCAGCGGCACAATAACTATAATTGAATCCCTAAATCATAAAAGTTGTATTTAATAGCAAACCTTTGACCTTGATGAATTACAATTCTATCCACCATAACCTCAACAAGTTCTCTCGTTATAGCTGGATCTTTTCGATACATACGGAACTGCTTGATCCACGCCTCGATACTATCGTTTTTTCTGTCCATGACCTTCATCACTTCGATAAGCTCATCTTCTTTTTCGGTAAGTTCAAAATATACTTTTCTGTGTTCTGTCGAAAATGCCTTAAATTCCTCTCTGGTAATTTTCTCATCCACATATTTCTCATACATCTCTCTAAGCGCTTCGTTCTTTTCCTCGCGTTCGGTTTGAATGTCAAGAATAGCTTTTCTTACCTTTCTAAGCTCCGTTCGATGAGGTTCGTACACGTTTTTTCTGTATGCATCAGAAAGAATCCTATCGGCATACTTGTTAAGTGCCGCTTTTAATTCAGCGACAATTATTTCCTCACGAATGTAATGACTGCAGCATTGACGGTTTGCACGGTAATTTCCGCACTCATAATAAATAAAGTTTGGTGACTGAGAATTTTCATGCGAAAGTCCCTTGGTAGCAATCATCGCCTTACCACAATCACCACAGAATAATTTACCGCGCAGCATAACACGATAATCATTTTCAACAGCAGCACGTGTATTTCTGTTGGCGAGTTTTTTGTTTTCCTCTTCATTGACGTGCTGTACCTTGTTATACAACTCTTCTGTCACAATTGCAGGATGTGCATTTTCTATAATAACCCAGCAATCACGGTCAGTCCTTGTCTTCGGAAGGTCAATGCCGGCTTTCATCTTTCTTCCGTGAACTCTATGTCCGATATAACAAATATCTGTAAGCATTTTACGCACCGTTGTCCTATTCCATAATGCGTCCTTATATTTCTCATCCGTTGTGAAGCCACGTAGATAACGTAGTTTACCTGGGCTTGGAATCCCTTCAGCATTGAGCTTATTTGTGATTACAGCTATCTTAGCGCCTTCAGATCGCATTTCATAAATCTTCACAACAATATCTGCGGTTTCTTTATCGACAATATATGAGTTGAGTTGCGCTGCCCTCAAGTAACCATAAGGTATGCTACTTGCAGAAGGAAGATACTCACCACTATGTATTTTTGCATCTATCGTTGACTTAACATTCTTCGATATATCATGAGATACTTGATCATCAAAAACTGTCTGTATAAGCAAAGAAACCTTCGGCATTCCAGCCTCATCGTTGATACTGTCATAATCATTATTTATGCTCACAAAACGTACCCCCATTTCAGCAAATATTTTAGTCAGCAATTCGCCGACTTCTTTATAATTTCTTCCCATACGGGAAACGTCTTTTACTACGACACAGTTGATAATTCCGTTTCTAAGGTCTTCCATCATTTCAATGAAGCCTGGCCTATTATAATTTCTTCCTGTGTAACCATCGTCAATATATGTTTTTACGTATACAAAGTTTGGACAAAATTCAATATGCTTATTCGCTATTGCAATTTGATTAAGTATTGAATCACTTACAACATCGTCTCCGTCTGCTTCCGATAACCGTGCATAAATACCAACTCTTACCGAAGGTTCCGTAAAAGAAACTAATTTATTGTTCTCCGGATATCTGCTCTTTCTAGCCATTTTGTTCTACCTCCTAAGAAAATTATTTTGATTGTTATACTATTTGGGATAAAGTAAAGGTGCCGAAATCTCTTGACTTCGACACCTTTTTTGCTTATGATGCGTCTTTCTTTGCTTGTTCTTCTGCTACCTGATTTGCCGTCTCCAGCATGTTTTCAATAAAGATACCATATCCCCTTGTTGGATCGTTCACAAGCACATGTGTGACGGCTCCAACGAGCTTTCCATTCTGGATTATTGGAGACCCCGACATGCCCTGGACAATGCCGCCGGTGGTGTTAAGAAGTCCAGAATCCGTGATTCGCAGGAGCATATTCCGCCCGGCTTCTCCTGCGTTGGGATAAACCTTCAAAATCTCCACAGAATATTCCCGGGTGCTTTCGCCGTCCACTGTGGAAAGAATGGTTGCCGGCCCGGCTTTTACATCTGCCGCAGTGCCCACCGGCAAAGATTCCCCTGTCCAGCCGGTATTGGCTGTGCCGAATACACCCCGGTTGGTATTTTTATATAAAGTACCGATAGGTGTTGCCTCTTTCAGCGCACCCATAAGCTGTCCCGGCGCGCCGCATTCCCCTTTGCGCACCGATGCCACCGCAGCCCTATAGGCAGACCCGGACACCATATTCAGCAGCTCACCCCGGGAATTGTTCACCCCGTGACCCAAGGTGCCGAATTTTTTGCTGTCCGGGTCATACCATGTGACCGTGCCCACGCCGGTAACGCCCTGCTTGAGATACACACCTAATTTAGGGCCCTCGGGCGTCACCGTGGGCTCAATCCGCAAAGTATCGGATTTTTTGTTTCGCTGAACAGCCAGCTCCACCGGGCCGTCGGCTCTGTTCAAAGCAAACCGCACATCTTCCGCGTTTTGTATAGCCTGCCCGTTCACCGACACAATCCGGTCGCCCACCTGCAAGCCCGCTTTTCTGGCTGCCTGGCCTAATTTTTCATCAAAAGATGCTACCGTCACCGTGTTGTCCGCCAGCTCCAACCCCACAACCTGGCCCACGGGAATGAGCATTTGCGCCGCATCAGCGGTCACTGTTAAACAAAAAACCAGCGCAATCGCTATTATATAATGAATCAGTCGTTTCATTTTCCAGCCCTCCTTCTTTAATTTCAAAGAAAATCCTGTCATCCTGAGCGCAGCAATAAAATTGCGAAGTCGAAGGATCTTTGCACCAAACGCTTGCTGAGTAATCCGGCTGTGCGTAGATTCTTCGACTCGCTACGCTCGCTCAGAATGACAAGGAATCTCGTCTGCCTTGTTAATATGCCTCGACGATATGTTTTGTAACCCTTGCAAAAGTCGAAAAAACAGGAAGGAACTGGTATTTCAATTTTTATTTACCCATTGACAAAGTAGGTAATAACTGGTATATTACCTATACACCAAATAGGTAAATGTCCCCGAGGAGGAATTACTATGCAAGTTTACGCAGATAATGCTGCTACTACGAAAATAAGTAAGCACGCTTTGCAGGCGATGATTCCCTGCTTTGAAACCTATTACGGCAACCCTTCCAGCCTGCACACTGTAGGCCAAGAGGCCAAAGAGGTTTTGGACAAAGCAAGAGAAACTGTTGCCAAGTGCTTGGGCTGTGAGGCAAGAGAAATCTACTTCACCTCCGGCGGCAGCGAGGCCGACAACCAGGCCATTCGTTCCGCTGCCTTCTATGGCGCGAAAAAGGGCAAAAAGCACATCATTTCCACCGCGTTTGAGCATCACGCTGTGCTGCACACTTTAAATGTTTTGGAAAAAGAGGGCTTTGAGGTCACCCTTTTGGATGTAAAGGAAGGCCACAACATCACCGCTCAGCAGGTAAAGGATGCTATCCGGGAGGATACCTGCCTTGTGACCTGTATGTATGCCAACAACGAGATCGGCTCTGTCCTGCCCATCGCTGAAATCGGCGCTGTTTGTAAGGAAGCCGGTGTGCCTTTCCACACCGATGCGGTCCAGGCCGCAGGCCACATTGCCATTGATGTGAAGGCGCAGAACATTGATATGCTCAGCCTGTCCGGTCATAAGTTCCACGGCCCTAAGGGTGTGGGCGCACTGTATGTCCGCCGGGGTATTCCCCTGAAGAATCTCATCGACGGCGGCGCCCAGGAGCGGGGCAAGCGGGCCGGAACAGAAAACCTGCCCGCCATCGTGGGTATGGCTGCCGCACTGGAAGATGCCTGCAACAATTTGGAAGAAAACACCAAAAAAGTCACCGCCCTGCGGGACAAGCTGATCGCAGGTCTTGAAAAGATCCCCCACTGCGCCCTCAACGGAGACCGGGTAAATCGCCTGCCCAACAATGTGAGCTTCTGCTTTGAGGGCATCGAGGGCGAGAGTTTGCTGCTGTATCTGGATGCCCAGGGCATCAGTGCCTCTTCCGGCTCTGCCTGCACTTCCGGCTCTTTGGATCCCAGCCACGTGCTGCTGGCCATCGGCCGGGTTCACGATGTGGCCCACGGCTCTCTGCGGCTGTCCTTAAGCCACGATAACACAGAGGAGGAAATTGATTATATCCTGCAAGCTGTTCCCCAGGTTGTGGCATTGCTGCGGAATATGAGCCCCGTTTGGCGCGACCTGCAAAACGGTGAAAGAGAGTATATTCTTTAACGCAAAATGCAAAGTGCAAAATGCAAAATGAGGTAATAGAATGAATGAGAACATCATCGAAATCAAGAGTTTTGATTTTGCCGTGCGGATTGTAGACCTGTATAAGCATTTAACAAAAACTAAGCGAGAGTTTGTAATGGCAAAGCAACTTTTGCGTTGCGGAACCAGCATCGGTGCCAATGTAGCAGAAGCGCAAAAAGGACAAAGCAAGGCAGATTTCAACGCAAAAATGAATATTGCTATGAAAGAAGCCAACGAAACCTACTATTGGTTAAGGTTACTGCATAGAACGGGATACCTTAATGACCGGGAATTTACAAGTATACAAAAAGATATCCGGGAAATATTGTCAATCATTACGGCAATATGTAAAAAAACGAACATTTAATTTTGCATTTTGCACTTTGCATTTTGCATTATACCGAAGGGAGATTTTATTATGGCACTTTATTCTGAAGTGGTTATGGACCATTTTATGCACCCCCGGAATGTGGGCGTGATTGAAAATGCCGACGGTGTTGGCACCGTGGGCAACGCCAAGTGCGGCGACATTATGAAGATTTATCTAAAGATTGAAAATGACATCATTGCCGATGTGAAGTTTGAGACCTTCGGCTGCGGCTCTGCTATCGCCTCCTCCTCTATGGCTACGGAGATGATCAAGGGCAAGCCCATTGAAGACGCGCTGAAGCTGACCAATGCCGCTGTTGCCGAGGCTCTGGACGGTCTGCCTGCCCACAAGATGCACTGCTCGGTGCTTGCCGAGGAGGCCATCAAGTCCGCTCTGAAGGACTACTACGATAAGAACGGCATCGCGTACGACCACAGCATCTTCCCCGATTGCGAAAACTGCGATCACTGCCACGAGTAAATTATGATAGTTTCTACCAAAGGCCGCTACGCCCTGCGGGTGATGGTGCATTTTGCCACCAAGGGCGCTGGGAACTATATTCCGCTGAAGGAGATCGCTGAGGCGGAAAACATTTCTCAGAAGTATTTGGAATCCATTATGACCGTGCTGAGTAAAGCCGGTTTTGTGGACGCGGTTCACGGCAAGGGTGGCGGCTACCGCTTAAACCGGGAGCCGAAAGACTATACTGTGGGCAGTATCTTAAAGCTCACCGAGGGCAATTTGGCCGCTGTTTCCTGCACCAGCCAGGGACCTGCCGCCTGTTCCCGTTCCACCTGCTGTCAGACCAAGCCCATGTGGGATCGGCTGGACGCAATGATCGACAGTTTTTTTGAGGGTATCACCCTGGCTGATCTACTGGAAGAATCCAAAAACAACAAAAAGTGAGGACATAAAAATGAATATTTTAGCCCCTTCCATTCTCTCCTGTGACTATATGAATATGCAGCGGGACTTTGCAGCCTGCAAGGAAAACGGCGTCAAGTGGCTGCATGTGGACATTATGGACGGTCATTTCGTACCCAACCTGTCCTTCGGCTACTCTTTGGTCAAATCCATGCGGCCTGTCACCGACCTGGTGCTGGATGTACATCTGATGATCGACACCCCCATCAAGTACGCAGAGAATTTCTGCAAGGCCGGCGCTGACTACTTAACCATTCACGTGGAGGCTGACACCCCCGAGAATATCCGCAAGACCCTGGAGCTGATCCGCAGCTTGGGTGTAAAGCCCGGCATCGTGGTCAAACCCAAGACCCCCGCAGAGGCCATTGAAGAGTACCTGCCGCTGGTTGACATAGTGCTGGTGATGACCGTGGAGCCCGGCTTTGGCGGTCAGAAGTTTATGGCCGATATGATGCCCAAAGTGAAGAAGCTCCGCCAAATGCTGGACAAGGTCAATCCCGCCTGCCATTTGGAAGTAGACGGCGGTGTGGACCTGAACACCGTAGTTACCTGCAAGGAAAACGGCGCAAATGTGTTCGTAGCGGGCTCTGCTTATTTTGGCGCACAGGACAAGAAGGCCTTCACCGAACAAATCGAAGCTTAAAAAAGATGGCGTACCGCTTGGTACGCCATCTTTCTTATATTCTATACAGTCTTTTTGCGTTTTCGGTGGTGGCAATAGCCGCTTCTTCCGGGGTGATACCGCGAATTTCCGCCAGGCGTTCTGCCATCCTGTACAGGTAGCCGGGGTCATTGCGCTTGCCCCGGAAAGGCTCGGGAGCCATAAAGGGGCAGTCGGTTTCAATGACGATTCGCTCCAGCGGAATGCTGGCGGCGGTTTCCACAGCCTTGCGGGCATTTTTAAAGGTCAGCACACCAGTAAAGCCGATATACCAGCCCATTTTCACCAGCTGCCGGGCCATTTCCGCAGAGCCGGAATAACAATGGAACACTCCGGTCACACCGGGAAATTCCTTCACGATGCGCATACCGTCATCGTGGGCCTCCCGCTCGTGGACGATCACAGGCATATCCAATTCCTTGGCAAGCTGCATCTGCATCCGGAATGCCTTCTGCTGGATATCCCGAGGGATGTCCTCATAGTAATAGTCCAGACCGATCTCACCGATGGCCTTGATTTTTTTGTTTTGGCAAAGCTTGCGGTATTCTTCGATAACTTCTTCATTCACCTCGTCGGCAGCGTCCGGATGGCTGCCCACAGAGCCGTAGAGCCAGGGGTATTTGGCGGTCATATTCACAATATCCCGGGAGCTTTCCAGGCTGCAGCCGGCATTCATTACAAGGCCGACGCCTTTGGCGGCAAGGCCGTTCATCAGTTCCTCTCTGTCCGGGTCAAAGGCCGGGTCGTTGAGATGGGCATGGGTATCAAACAGAAACATAAATTATCTCCTTAATGAAAAAGCATAACAAATTTAATCAAAACACTATCTTTCTGCTTCACGCTTGTAATGCAAAATGATAAATGCTAAATGCAAAATATTGGTATTGTCTTTTCAATTTGTCGCGGAGCGACACCTTCATTTTGCATTTTAAATTTTGCACTTTGCATTCACATTGCCATTACTTATCCTCCACAACGGCCACCAGACAGCCGTCCATCTCCCGGACGCGGGAGTCATTCAGTGAAAAATCCGTATGGTTGGGCCAAAGCTGCAAGCCTTCCCCGGTGCATTTACCGGCGGCCTCCTTCAGCACCCAAAAGGTGAGCAAGGCCCGTCTTTTATCCGGGGCATTTTGAAACTGCTCCAGTTCCCCGGGGGAAAGGAATTTCTCTGCCAAAGAAAGGCGGATATCCCGGTCAAGCTCCTCGGCGTCAATGCCGATGGGGTGCTCCGACATAGCGCAGAACACATGGTTTTTGGTATGGGAGATAGAAAAATGCAGGTTCTCCCCGGGGAAATAGGGCTTGCCCAGGGGGGTGCGTTTTATCTCCGGCAAGGGCGCGCCATATAGCTTTTGCAGTAGGGAAAGCCCGGCTTCATGGGGGTCCCGGCCATTTAATTTTTCCGATAAAAGCTTCATAGCCGCCCCTCCTTTTACATTATATATTAAGTATAGCCGCTGGAATCTTTCTTGTCAATGACGCATAGCCTGTACATACAAGGAGTGATTATTATGACCGATATCTTACCCCACAAGCTTACCTTAAATGAACGGAAAAACCTCACCGTCACCGGTGTCACCGAAGTGGTGAGCTTTGACGAGACCGCCGTCATCGCCCGCACAGAGTCCGGTACATTGGTGGTGCAGGGCAAAGGCCTGCAACTCAAGACCCTCCAGCCCGATGGGGGACAGGTCTGCGTGGACGGACACATCTGCGCCCTCATCTATGAAGAGCCCCGCCCCACCGGCTCTTTTTGGCGGCGGCTGATGGGATGACAACACCGGTCGTCGCCTTTGGGCGGTTTGTGATTGGCATCCTGTTCGGCTGTGTCATCGGTCTTTTCTACGGATTTTTGCGGCCTGTGCAAAAAGGCCGGGCCATCTTGGCAGACGCGGTTTTCGTGGTTTTTGCCGGGTGGGTGTTGGTGCACTACAGCTTCGGGGTATGCCGGGGCGACCTGCGTATGGGGTATCTCTTTGCCGCCGGTGCGGGGGCTGTTGGCTGGGATATGAGCTTTGGGCGGTGGTTAAGTCCTGTTTTCGGTGGATTTTGGCGGTTTTTGGCGGGATTTGTGCCTCCTGTGAAGAAAATTTTCAAAAAAATACGAAATTTCATAAAATTTTTCTTTGCAACCGTAAAAAAATGGGTTACAATAAAGAGAAGAATCCCCACATCACCGAAAGGAGACAATTATGAACAAAAAGAATCATCCTTTCAGTCATATTCGGATCGTTTTCCGCCGGACCTCCCCGCTGATGAAATGCGTAGTGCTCACCGCCATCGTGGCCTGCACCGTGGCGCTGATCGCCCTAAGGATAAACATTCAGCAAAACAGACAGCGGCGGGCGGACCTGGGACAGCAGGCCATCCAGCTGGTGCAGGAAAACAAAGCCCTCACCCAAAACATCGCAAAGCTGGGCACCGAGGAAAGCATAAGGCGCATTGCGGAAACTGAGCTGGGCTTAGTCGACCCCGACACCCAACTCTTTACCCCTGTTACCCCCGGCAATTAACCGTGAAATAAATGGAGGAAGCAAAGTAAACTATGGAGTTAACCGTTGGAGCCGTTTTGGACGGCAAGGTAAAATCTATCACAAATTTCGGTGCATTCATCAGCCTTCCGGAAGACAAGACCGGTTTGGTACATATTTCCGAAGTGGCTAACACCTATGTCAGCGACATCCGTCAGCATCTGACCGAGGGTCAGGATGTGAAGGTGGTTGTCCTGAATTTGGATAATGGCAAGGTGAATCTGTCCATCAAGCGGCTGGAAGCCAACAAGCGGGAGGACCGTCCTGCCCGTACCGCACCCCGGCCTGCCCGCACTGCGCCCACGCCTCCTCCTGCCCCCAAAACCGCAGACCAGCTTTTTGAAGAAAAGCTGAAGCAGTTTATGAGCGAGTCTGACAGTAAGATTTCCTCCATCCGGCAGTATTCCGATCACCGGACCAGAAGCCGCAGGAGATAACACTATGAACATTGTAATCACCGGCGGAAGCCGGGGCATTGGCGCCCAGGCAGTACGCCAGTTTTCTGAGCGTGGCGACAAGGTATACTTTTTGTATGAGAAATCCCACGATGCAGCTACCGCTGTGGCAGCCGATACCGGCGCTACCGCCATCTGCTGCGACGTGGCAGACAATCTGGCAGTAAAGGCCGCTTTTGCGCAGATTCCCGATGTGGATGTGCTTGTTTGCAACGCAGGCATCTGCCACAGCGGCCTCTTAAGCCAAATCACAGAAGAAGATTGGGACAGGCTCTTTGCGGTAAATGTAAAGGGAATGTACAATTGCATCAACGCCGCCACCCCCTATTTCCTGCAAAAGCAGAACGGCTGCATTATCACCGTCAGCTCCATGTGGGGGCAGGTAGGTGCGTCCTGCGAGGCGGCCTACTCCGCCACCAAGGGTGCGGTAATTGCCCTGACCAAGGCTTTGGCCCAGGAATTAGGACCCTCGGGCATTCGGTGTAACTGCATTGCCCCCGGGGTCATTTGCACGGATATGTGCGCAAATGTAGACCCCCAAATTATGGAAGAACTCAAAGAACAGACCCCTGTGGGCCGCAACGGCACCCCCAAGGATGTGGCTGATGCTATGCTTTATTTGGCGGATGCCGATTTCGTCACCGGACAGGTTCTGCCGGTGAACGGCGGGTTTGTATTATAATGTTATAAAATATTATGTCATCCTGAGCAAGCGTAGCGCGTCGAAGGATCTTCGCACTTCGATTATGCGTAGATTCTTCGACTTCGTTTCACTTCGCTCAGAATGACAGGAAAGAGGATATACTTATGAAAATCGCATTGGGTTGTGACCATGGCGCTTTGGCGCTGAAGAATGCTTTAATCCCCCATTTGGAAGCTAAGGGTTACGAAGTCAAGGACTTCGGCACTTACACCTTAGACAGCTGCGACTACCCGGACTTCGCTGCTCCCGCCGCCAAGGCTGTGGCCAGCGGCGAGTGCGACAAGGGCATCGTCCTTTGCACCACCGGCATCGGTGTTTCCATCACCGCCAATAAGGTTCCCGGCATCCGGTGCGCTCTGCTGTCCGATGTGGTCAGCGCCCGTATGACAAGGGAGCATAACGATACCAATATGATGGCCATCGGTGCCGGTATGGTAGGTCAGCTGCAGGCTCTGCAGATCGTGGACACCTGGCTGGGCACAGAGTTTTCTCACGATGCGCGCCATCAGCGCCGCATTGACAAAATGATGGCTCTGGAAAAATAAACAACAAAAACGGTCAGGTTAATCCTGACCGTTTTCTTCTTTTCGCATGGCTTTCACAAGATCTTCCAGCACATCCCAAACCAGCGGCTCTAACCACTTATCATAGAGCATACACATATACAGGGCCTGGTGCCAGTTCCAAATGGGGACATATTCCACACCGGGCCGGGGTGTAGCGCATTCCTCCGACAGCACACAAACACCCACGCCCTCCGCAACCAACGCTAAGGCGGATTGGGCAGTGTTGACGGTGCATACGATATTTTCAGCGGAGGATGTGCCGTTGGCCCACCGTTCAAAGACATTTTCCGTATCGTAGTTGAAAACAATTTGCGGCTCTCTTGCGATCTGGTGGGGCACCAAATGGTCCTGCATTGTCAGCGGGTGACCCTCCGGCAGAGCAACGCAGAAATTCCGCTCCCCCAATTTCCGGAAGTGCAGGCTCCGGTCACGGGCCGTGGAGTCCACAATGGCCATATCCAGCTTCTCGTCACGGACCAGGTCCATAAGATCTTCCGCGGAGCTTTCCGTGATGCGGAATCGGACTCGCTCATTTTGCAGAATGTGGGTCATAATTTCCTTTGCCACGGTTTTTTCCACAGAGCCGGAAACCACACCCAGGCGGACCACCACCGGGGCGCTGATCTTACTTTCCCGCAGGGTGGCAGAGGCGGCATTCAGCTCCTGGAGGGCGGCGTCCACCTTCTCCTGGTAATAGCGGCCCTCTTCCGTCAGACGGATATTCCGGCCCACCTTTTCAAAAAGCCGCACATCGCCCAGCTCTTCTTCCAAATGGTGGATGGCCGCGCTTAAGGAAGGCTGAGAGATACCCAACCGGGCCGCCGCCAAGGTATAATGCTCCGTCTGGGCCAGCACGGAGAAGTATCGCAGATAGTTGTAGTTCATACCAATACCTCAAATCTATAGATAGAAACTATAGATATAATATCATAACTATATTGTTTTTTGCAAGAGAAACTTGTATAATTCCCTTTGTCGCAAGAAAAAATTCAAAAACGACGTCCCAAATAGCAAAAAACCTGTCATCCTGAGGAGGCTTTGCCGACGAAGGATCTTCACACTTCGATTATGCGTAGATTCTTCGACTCCCTTCGGTCGCTCAGAATGACAAGGTTGTGTGGACGAGTAAGCTGATTGCACTAAGCAGGAGAATCAATTATGGCATTTACATACCGCGGTTTGACCGCTGAATACACAAGACACATCGTAACAAGCGAAGAAGTCGACAAGAATATGCACCGGCTGATGGAGCAGAACCCCCGCATCGCCGAGGTCACCGACCGCCCCACCGAAAACGGCGACGAAGTGATTTTGGACTACGCAGGCTTCTGCGACGGAGAGCAGTTCCCCGGCGGCACCGCTGAGAACCAGACTCTGGTGCTGGGCAGCGGTATGTTCATTCCCGGCTTTGAAGAGCAGCTTTTGGACAAGGTTCCCGGCCAGGAGGTTATGGTGGAGGTCACCTTCCCCCAGCAGTATCACGCTGAGAACTTAGCCGGCAAGGCCGCCCAGTTCCAGTGCAAGATAAAAGCCATCCGCGTCAAGACTCCCTACGAGCTGGACGACACCTTCGCCAAGGAGGTGGGTCAATGCGACACCTTGGAGGAAATGCGGCAGAAAATGCAGGAAAGCCTGCAGAACTATGCCGACGAGCGGGGCGAGATGGATCTGCAGGACCGGTTACTCCAGCAGGCAGCTGACTCTTTGGAGCTGACCATCACCGACAAGATGCTCTCTGACGCTCTTGACGAGCAGGTAGATAACCTAAAAGCCCAGCTGGCGCAGCAGGGTCTGACCCTTGAGATGTACTGCCAGTTTATGAATGTCACCCCCGAGCAGATCCGTGAGGATGCTACGGAATCTGCCAAGGCTTCCATTCGCACCCGGGCTGCCATCGACGAGATCGTGATGGCCGAAGGTTTAGAGGCCGACCAAGAGGACATTTCCAAGGCGCTGGCCATCATCTGCCGCCACAACGGCATCACCATGGAACAGCTGAAAGAGCAGTATGACGCCGGCCTGGAGCAGGTAGTCATCAACAGTGTACTTACCGGTAAGGTGCTTCGTCTCATCCGGGACGCAGCCATCATTACCGAAGTAAAATAAATTCGTTAATAATTGTGTCGCATAGCGGCACCCAAAACAAGGAGGAAACATATTATGGCAATCGTATTTGACGAAAACGGCAAGTATGTGGACGAGAAGGGCCTGGTAAAGCTGGACCCCACCAAGTTCGCTGACTGGCAGATCGCAGAAGAGGCTGAAAAGACTCTGCCTTCTGTTGACTACTTCCGTGAGAAGCTGGGCCTGCTGGAAGATGAAATCATCCCCTACGGCAAGACCCCCAAGATCGACTTCATCAAGGTTATGAACCGTCTGAAGGATAAGCCCGACGGCAAGTTCATCGAAGTTACCGCTGTTACCCCCAC
>JAFZDL010000028.1 GCA_017561205.1 Oscillospiraceae bacterium
GGGGGTGATTCGGGTGGTTTTGGTGTTCATATCTCATATCCTCCATCGGATGGGCAAAGTTTCGCATAATATCTTATTTTAGCATTATTCAAGGAGATTGGCAAGGCTTTTTCCGGGAAGAAGGATGGAAAAAACCGCCGCAAATTTCTGCGGCGGTTTGGATATTTCGGCATACCCTCTGTAGGGAACGGGCATCGACCGTTCCGCGGTAGGGCATACAGGATTCAGAAGACCTCCGGCGAATCTGGAAGCGGCAAACCGCGATTCAGATACCAACGCAGCGGGTTCTCATCGATGTACTGCCAAACTTCCCGATACATCTGCTCATTGCGGATAATTCGGTCATAATAGGACTTTTGCCAGATTTTTCTTCCCGGCAAATAACTGGCGAGCTTTTTGGTGACTGCGGACTTGTACTGTGCCAGAATGACCGGAAGGGATTGTCCTGCCCTCTGCGGCGTTTCCCGGAGAACGATAATGGCGTGGATATGGTTGGGCATGACAACAAACTTGTCAATGGATGCGTGGGCGTAGCGATTTGGAATTTCCAACAGCAGTTCAAGTGCGATTTGTCCATAACCGTTCAATTGCTCGACGGAGCCGAAAAGACATTGTTTTTCATGGGTGCAGATGGTGACGAAGTAGTAGTTGGGCGTAGCATAGTCATAACCGGAGATTCGTGTGTGTTTTCGTTCGGGATACTTCATCGAGATCACCTATGTTGAGCACAATGTAGGGAACGGGCATTGACCGTTCTGCGGTAGGGTCGGTGGTATATTAGGAAAAAACTAGACATGCGCCGGATTTCCAGAACAACAAAGCAATGAGCAAAAGCAAAATCAGATAAGTTGCTGCGTAAAAACACTTTTTTCTGAAATATTTGGTAAACGAGATTCCTTTTATCTTAAGCCGAAGCAAATTGAGAAGGGCGAAGGGAAAAGTCAGTACCTCTCGAAGCGGCCTGAAACAATCACCGACAAAATAACATGGTATCGTAGAGATAATCCAATTTCCCAAAGGTTTGTGTATACCGTATTTCGCAATCGCTCTCTCGAAAAATAATGATATCATGATAACGACCGGGTAAGACAGCGCCAAAATCAAGAATAACCTGTGCCCAAAGAATAGGACGATTTCTTGCTTACGGATTATTTCGGAAATAATAAGAACTGCAATTGCATACACCAGATATGAACGGATATATCCCAGTAAAAATCCGAAGACATTATGCATGACAGGATTCTCGTGGCGGATATTTGCAGCAGAAATCGAATTTTTATAGCCGCATTTCTTGCATTTCCATATATACTTCCTGTCATCAAAGCCGCGCTGGTTGTTTAGATATGTATTGCAGTTGTCGCAGAACCAATCTACATCCGGAAAACGTACTTGCATGTAATCACCTCAATTATCGGATTTTGTTACATTATATACTGTTAATACGGAAATAACAAGTGGTCTTATGTCCTATTTCTCACATCGAAATGCATTGCCTTTGCGCCGAGTTGCATTCATTGCGGTAGGGAGTACCGCGGAACGGTCGATGCCCGTTCCCTACGGAGGGTATACCATAAGTTGACATGGTGCACAACGCAAAAACCGCCGTGGTTTCCCACGGCGGTCTTCTTTTTGGTTAGAGAGCCAAATTACTTGGCAGCACCGGCGACCTGTGCGGCGACCTCAGCAGCGAAGTCGTCGACCTTCTTCTCAATGCCCTCACCCTTGGTGTAGTGGA
>JAFZDL010000002.1 GCA_017561205.1 Oscillospiraceae bacterium
AGTCGGAGAGATTGCGGTACAGGTAGGGACTACCCCGGCGGCATGGAACGCCGGGGTATTTTCCCTCATACGGCAGCTTTCTGAAACGGTGATACTGCCCATTGCCGGTCTTGTTCTGACCTTTGTAGCAACCTACGAGCTGATACAGCTCCTTATCGAGAAAAACAATCTGCATGATCTGGACTACTGGATTTTCTTCAAGTGGATATTCAAAACGGCCTGTGCCATTTTGGTGCTGTCCAATACATTCAACATCGTCAACGCTGTGTTCGATGTGTCCCAAAGCGTGATCGCCCGAGCGGGCGGTGTCATACAGGGATCAACGGACATTACGCCGACCATGCTGGACAATCTGGAGGCCACCCTTGAAACAATGGGTATCGGCTCCTTGCTGGGCCTTTTCATGCAGTCGCTGCTGATCCACGTTACCATGTGGGCGCTGAACATCATTATTTTTGTAATCGTCTATGGCCGGATGCTGGAGATCTACATGATGACCAGCCTTGCGCCGATCCCCGTTGCCACCCTTGCCAATCGTGAGGTAGGCAGCATGGGTCAGAACTACCTTAAATCCCTGTTTGCCGTTGGTTTCCAAGGGCTGCTCATTCTGCTGTGTGTCGGCATTTATGCGGTGCTGGTACAGAGTATCGCCACAACGGGAGATCTCATCGGGGCCATTTGGAGCTGCGTGGGCTATACGGTGCTGCTGGCCTTTATGCTGTTCAAAACAGGGTCGATTGCAAAAAGCATATTCAGCGCTCATTGAGAAGGAGCGTGAATATGGCAGAAATAATCACTTCGGGACAAGTTGTCCCAAAGATAACCGAGGGGCTTCACCTTATGGACGGGATCGAGGGGCTGCGCTCCTTGCCCCGTCATTCGGTGGATATGCTTTTGACCGACCCGCCCTACGGCACAACCAAAAACTATTGGGATACGCCGCTGCCGCTCCCGGAGCTGTGGGAGGCAATCCGCTGGGCCGTTAAGCCAAACGGCGCTGTGCTGCTGTTTGCTCAATGCCCCTTTGACAAAACGCTGGGGGCATCCAACCTTGCCATGCTTCGTTATGAGTGGGTATGGGTGAAGGCCAAGGCAACGGGTTTTCTCAATGCAAACCGAGCGCCGCTGAAAAAGACGGAGAATATTTTGGTGTTCTACCAAAAGCCCCCGGTTTACAATCCGCAGTTCACCTACGCAGAGCCGTACAAACGGGTCTATCCCAAAAGCGGGAGCAGTCCCAACTACGGAAAGTTTGAACGGACGGCCACGGCATCCAACGATGGGCGGCGCTATCCCACCAATGTGCTGTATGCCCCGGCGGTGACAGGTGGCATCCATCCCACGCAAAAGCCCGTGGAGCTATGCGAGTATTTCATCAAAACCTACACCGACGAGGGAGCGGTGGTAGCGGATATTTGCGCTGGCTCCGGTACAACCGCTGTTGCGGCGCTGAACACAGGCCGCCGCTTTATCTGTTTTGAAAATGCCCCGGCTATCTACTGCGCCGCAGCCGAGCGGATCGCAAGGGCGCAGGAGGCCGTGGCCGAGGGCCGGAAAGGAGTGTGATCTATGCCCTATGTAAATGTCCCCAACGATCTGTCCAAGGTCAAAACGAAGGTTGCCTTTAACCTCACCAAGCGCCAGCTGATCTGCTTCGGCGGCGGTGCGGCTATCGGCATCCCGGCCTATCTGCTCTCCAAGGGGCCTTTAGGCAGCACAGGGGCAATGTTCCTTATGCTGGCCGTCATGCTCCCGGCGTTTTTGCTGGCTATGTATGAGCGGGACGGGCTGCCCTTTGAAAAAGTGGTGGGCAATATCATCCGGGCCAAGTTTCTGCGGCCCGGTGTGAGGCCCTATCAGACACAGAATATCTATGCACCATTCACGGGAAAGGAGGAGCCCATTGCAGAAAACAAAAAAGCCCAGGCACAGCCCCGGAAAAAGTAACCGGGTGCGCCGGGGTAAGGCAAAATCATTATCGGCCCAGCAGACCATTCCGTATCTTGTGATGCACCCGGACGGCGTGTGCCAGCTCCCCGGCTGCATCTACACAAAGACGGTGGAATACGAGGACATTAACTATTCCGTGGCATCCACGGAAGATCAGACGGCCATCTTCGGCGGCTGGAGTTCGTTCCTCAACTATTTCGATTGCTCGCTGCCGTTCCAGCTTTCCTTTGTCAACCGCCGTTCCCGGTCTATCAGCCGATACAAGGTAAATATCCCGGCACAGGAGGATGACTACAACAGCATCCGGGGCGAGTTCGTGGATATGCTGAAAAATCAGATTGCCAAAAGCAACAACGGCATTGTCCGCTCCAAGTATATCACCTTTGGCTTACCCGCCGATGGCATAGCCGAGGCAAAGCCCCGGTTGGAGCGTGTGGAGTCCGATGTGATCGGTAATCTTTCCCGGCTGGGTGTTCCCTGTGAGGTGCTGGATGGGCGGGATCGGCTGGCGGTGCTTCACGGCCAGATGCACCCCGGTAGCCGGGAGCCTTTCCGCTTTTCATGGAAAGACATTCCCAAGACGGGCATGGGTACAAAAGACTTCATTGCCCCGGACAGTTTCGACTTCCGGCAGAGCCGGACATTCCGGGTGGGCCAGCATTGGGGCGCTGCGTCTTACTTGCAGATTTTAGCGTCGGAGCTTTCGGATAAGCTGCTGGCTGAAATTTTGGAACTGGATGCCGAGCTTACCGTCACCATGCACGTTCAGACAGTGGATCAGCTCAAGGCCATTAAAACGGTCAAGGGCAAGATCAGCGATATTGGCCGCATGAAGGTGGAGGAACAGAAAAAGGCTGTCCGGGCCGGATATGACATGGACATTCTTCCTCCCGACCTCATTACCTTTTCCAAGGATGCTGCCGAGCTGCTGTCCGATTTACAGTCCCGCAACGAGCGTATGTTTCTGCTGACCTTTACCATCGTCAATCTGGCCCCCACCCGGCAGTGGCTGGAAAACGATGTGTTCACCGTTTCGGGTATCGCACAGAAATATAACTGTGCTATCAAGCGGCTGGACTGGCAGCAGGAACAGGCTTTCGTTTCCTCGCTGGTGCTGGGCTATAACGGAATTGAGATCCAGCGTGGCATGACCACAAGCTCCACGGCAATCTTCATTCCCTTTATGACCCGTGAGCTTCGGATGGACGGACAGGCCCTGTACTACGGCATGAACGCCCTATCCCACAACGTCATTATGGCAGACCGCAAAAAGCTGAAATCGGCCAACGGTCTGTACCTTGGCTCCACAGGTTCCGGCAAGTCCTTTGCGGCAAAGCGTGAGCTTATCAATGTGTTCCTTGCCACCAATGACCGCATTGTGGTGGTTGATCCCATGGGCGAATATGCTCCGCTGGTCAAGCGCTTGGGTGGACAGGTCATTGAGATTGCCCCGGACAGTCCCAACCATATCAATCCTATGGATATTCAGATGGGCGTGAACGACGAGGACAGTCCGTTGTCCATGAAGGCCGATTTTCTGCTTTCCCTGTGTGAGCTGATCGTCGGTGGCAAGGAGGGCTTGCAGCCCATTGAAAAGACGGTAATTGACCGCTGTGTGCGCCTTGTCTACCGGGAGCTGGCGCTGGGGATCGGCAGCGGGGATATGCCGCTGTTGCAGGATTTGTACGAGGAACTGCTGCGGCAGCCGGAGCCCGAGGCAAAACGGGTTGCCACGGCGCTGGAGCTTTACTGCACCGGCTCCCTTAACCTGTTCAATCACCATACCAATGTCCAGACGGATGCCCGTGTGGTCTGCATCGTTCTGAAGGGCATGGGTGAAAACCTCCGCAAGATCGCTATGCACATCACCAACGAATTTGTGACCTCCGCGGTGAATACCAACCATGCCCAGGGACTGGCTACATGGGGGTATTTCGATGAGTTCCACATTCTGCTCCGTGATCCGCTGACGGCCAGCTACTTCGTAGCGGTGTGGAAGATGCTCCGTAAAAAGGGCTGCGTACCCTCTGCGCTGACGCAGAATGTCAAAGACTTGCTGGCAAGCCGGGAGATCGAGGCTATCCTTGACAACACGGATTTTATGATCCTGCTGTCGCAGGCCCAAAGTGACCGGGCCATCCTTGCAAAGCAGCTTGGCATTTCCGAGCATCAGCTCTCCTACATCACCCATTCCAATTCCGGCGAGGGCCTGCTGTTCTATGGATCGGTGACGATCCCCTTTGTAGACCGTTTTCCCAAGGGTGAAATCTACAATCTGCTGACCACCCGCCCGGAGGATGTGGCCCATGAGTGACCCTAAAAAGGCCGGGGCTACTTCGGGACAAAAAGTCCCAAAGTCCAAGTTCCGGCAGAAAAGCGAACAGGAGCGTGTTGCCGAGTCAAAGCTCCGCATGGAGAAACAGGCCGACAAGCTGGAAAAAGCCAAGGAGCGCCTTGCCAACCAAAAGCCGCTGAAAAAGCCCGGCCCCGTGAAAAAAGCGGGGCGGGCTGTGGGTAACACCGTACACGGCTATGTGCATGGAAAAATCTACGAGGTGGAGCATGAAAATGTCGGCACCGAGGGCGCACATCAAACGGAGATCGTGGGCGAGGCCGTTCTGCGGCATAGCACACGGTTTGCCCAAAAGCAGATACGGGAGCATCCCCAAAAGGCTGTCCATAAAGCTGAAAGCAAGCACATCAAGGCTACCGCTGACTATCAGTACCGGGCAACCGTACAGGAACACCCGGAAATGAAGGGCAACGCCGTTTCCCGCTACTGGCAGAAGCAGCGATACAAAAAGCAATACGCAAAGCAAGCAAGAGAGGCTGCAAAGCAAAGCGCCGCCGCTGCGAAAAAGACGGCAGAGGCTACGGAAAAGGCGGCGTCGGGGATTGTGGCATTTGTCAAGCGGCATCCCGTGGGTGTGGCGCTGTTTGCGGTGCTGCTCTTGGTGCTGGTGCTGCTGCAATCGTGTATGTCCTCTATGGTGTCTATGGGTAACGGCGCTCTGGGCGCTGTGTCTGCCAGCACCTATCAAGCCGAGGACGCTGACATCCGGGCGGCAGAACGGGCCTACTGCGAAATGGAAGCCCAGCTGCAGGAGAAGCTGGACAACTACGAAAGCGACCACGATTATGACGAATACCATTTTGACCTCGACGATATAGAACACGATCCCTATGTGCTGATCTCCATA
>JAFZDL010000003.1 GCA_017561205.1 Oscillospiraceae bacterium
GCGGCGCTTACCAACCATCATCAGCAGACCACGACGGGAGTGGTTGTCGTGCTTGTGGGTACGCAGGTGATCGGTCAGCTCGTTGATACGGGCAGTCAGGATAGCGACCTGTACTTCGGGGCTACCGGTATCGCCTTCGTGGGTTGCGTTCTCCAGGATAACCTGGGTCTTCTTTTCCTTCAGAATCATTGTTTTTTCCACCTTTTTTTGAATTTACCTCGCGCCAAGTAAAGGGTCGGTGTGATCCCAAAAACTGAGCTGCGGGCATAGAAATAATAGCATTTTTCAAAATGCTTACCGCTGCACATAGTCAGCCCGAATATCTTATCACAAGTTTTTCCAAATGTAAAGGAAAATTTTCATTAGTTTGCCGGTTTTTTTTAAAAAATTATAACATTTTGCCTACCTTGTCGGCATCGGCAGCAATTTGGGCTTTCAATTCTTCCAAAGAATCGAATCTCTGCTCCGGGCGCAGGAAGTCATAAAATGCCACAGTAATTTCCTTGCCGTACAGATTGCCTGCAAAGTCCAACAGGTGGCATTCTGCGTTTACACCCTGTCCGTTTACCGTGGGCCGGGTGCCGATATTGGTGACAGCGGCATAAGTCTTGCCGTCCACCGTAACCTCGGTTGCATACACGCCGAACTTAGGAATCAGCACCCCATCAGGCAGTGGCAAGTTGGCAGTTGGGAATCCCAATTCTCTGCCCAACTGCTTGCCCTCAGTCACAATGCCGGACAAAATATGGGGGTGGCCCAATAGCCGGTTGGCAAGTTCCACATCTCCCGCTTCCAAAAGGCCACGGATACGGGTGGAAGAAATTCTGTCACCGTCCAGCACCTGTTCCGGAACAATGGCGCAGGCCATATTCCGGCTTTCGCAGAAAGCTGCCAGCTTTTTGGCTGTACCGTTGCCCCCTGCGCCAAACCGAAAATCATCTCCGCACACAAAGCCCGCTGCCCCCGCCTGTACCAGCTGATCGAGAAATGTGGACCAGTGGGTGGTCATAATTTCCTTGTCAAATGGCAGTTCAACCACTTTGTCCATGCCGAATTTCTTCAGCAGGTATACACGATTTCCAATCGTGTTGATCAGCACCGGGGCTTTCCCCAAAACCAACGCATCCGGGTGGGCGGTAAAAGTAACCGCGCCGGTGTGGCAACAATTCTGTTCCGCCAGTTCCCGGCAGGCTTTTAGTAGCGCCTGGTGGCCCAAATGCACCCCGTCAAAAAATCCCAGGGCGAATATCGTCTTTTGATTCATAATTAAGATTAAACCTCAAAAAAACTCTTGATGGTTGACATAACTCCACCTTCCACCTTGGCAAGCATCAAAAATGCGCCGTTTTGGTCATAGGCACGGTAAGTGCCACTGGGGTGGGTTACGGAGAAGGAATTGCCGTTGCGGCAGCGCAGAGTCTGCTTTTCCGTTAAAGTCACAGCCGGGTACTGGGTGAACAGGGTGTCCACGCCACGCAAAAGCTCACCGGGATTCCCGCTTGCCACCACTGTAGCCAACGGAATGGCCTCTTCAATGGTATAGCTGCCGGCGCTTACCCGGCGCAAAGATTCCATACAGCCGCCACAGCCTAAAGCAGCGCCAATATCCTTGCACAGGGTGCGGATATACGTACCCTTGGAGCAATGGATACGCAGACGGACACAGTTGCCTTCCATGCCCAAAAAGTCCAGATCATAAATGGTAATGGTCCGGGCTGGCCGCTCCACCTCTTTTCCCTTGCGGGCTAAGTTGCAGAGCTTTTGGCCGTTTATCTTAATAGCAGAATACATAGGCGGAATCTGCTGGATTTCTCCCCGGAATTGGGGCAAAACTGACAAAATATCCGATTCTGTAACGCAAACAGGCTTTTCTTCCAGACGCTCTCCGGAAATATCCTCAGTGTTGGTGGTGATTCCCAAACGCAGAACCGCCTCATAGGTCTTGTCCGCGTGGTCAAAGAACTCCACGCCCCGGGTAGCCCTTCCCACGAACACCGGCAGAACGCCTGTGGCCATAGGGTCCAAGGTGCCGCCGTGACCGATGCGCCGGGTCTGAAATACACCCCGCAGCTTGGCGGTCACATCCTGGCTTGTCCAGTCCTGGGGTTTATCGATAATGATAATTCCATCCATACCTTTTACTCCAGTGTGGGAATCGCTTTCTTCAGAGCCTGCACTGCCTCGTCCATAGAACAGGTCATGCTCGCACCGGCAGCGCCTTTATGTCCGCCACCGCCAAACTTGGCGCAGATAGCAGCTGCATCGCAGCCGGGCACCGCCCGGACGGAGATCTTCACCTTGCCGGGGGCATCTTCTCGGATGGTTGCGGCCACTTTCACCCCTTCGATGGAACGGGGGAAGCCGGAGATATTCTCCATATCGTCCTCGTGCAGGCCCAATTCTTCCTCAATGGATTTCGGCAAAGCGCAGATCACAGCCTTGCCCTCCTGCAGGAAAATGGCATTTTCCACCAACCAGCCCTGCAGGCGCAGACGGCCCAGAGAATTGGTATCAAAATACATCTGATTCATGGCAAACAGATTTTTGCTCACCCCAGCGCAATCCGCCGCCACCCGGAAAGTGTTGGGGGTGGTGTTAGCATAGCGGAAGCAGCCGGTATCCGTGGAAACAGCAGTGTAAAGAACATCCGCCATAGGCGTGTCCAGCACGATACCCAGCTCCTGTAAGACAGCGTAAACGATCTCACCGCAGGCGGCAGCCTCCGGCTCCACCAGTTCCCAATCCGTAAAGGATTCGGCAGTGCCGTGGTGGTCGATTCGCAGAGCGATGTTATCCGCCAAATGAGCAAAAGCCTCGGGGAGCATTCCCTTGGATGCGGTGTCCACAGCGATCAGCACATCCCCCTCCTGAATAGCGGGCATTGTCAGACCCTTATGCAGGGGGGCATACTTGGGGGTGATCTCCGGATTTTCCAGGATATAGGCTACCTTGCCCAGCTGCCGCAGACCTCTGCAAAGGAGAGCCGCGCTACCCAAGGTATCTCCGTCTGGACGGCGGTGGGTCAAAATGGCAAAGCCGTCATTGGCCGCCAAAAATGCCGCTGTCTCAGTTCTCGTCAGCTTCTTCATCTTTCTTTACCTCTAAAGAGTTAATCAGCTTCATCATTTTTGCGCCGTAGGTGATGGAATCATCCAGCGCCCACATAAGCTCCGGGGTGTAGCGCAGATTCAGTGCCCGGCCCAGCTCCCGGCGCAGGTAGCCGCCGGCGGATTTCAGGCCCTTGAGGGCATCCTTTGCCCGCTCTTCTTGCAAAAAGCTCACATAGACCTTGGCCCAGCGCAGGTCGGGAGTAGTCTCCACATGGGTGATGGAAATCATAGTGTCCTGCACACGGGGGTCTTTCAAATTACGAATGAGGCTAGACAGTTCCTTCTGAATTTCCTCGTTGATTCTTCCAATTCGGTTAGAAGCCATTGTTACTTCCTCCTTGGTACATTGTAGGGCAATGCCGCACCGCAGTCGCGGTGCGGCATTCAAGATTATCTCTTAACTTCTTCCATGGCGAAGCACTCGAAAATGTCGCCTTCCTTGATATCGTTGAACTTAGCGATGCTCATACCGCACTCAAAGCCGGCAGTAACTTCCTTAGCCTGGTCCTTGAACCGCTGCAAAGAGCCAACCTCGCCCTCGTGGATGACCACATTGTCACGCAATACGCGAACCTGGGCGTCACGGGCGACCTTACCGTCTTTCACCATACAGCCGGCAACCGTACCCACGGCAGAAACCTTATAGGTCAAGCGCACTTCCGCATGGCCAATGACAACTTCCTCATACTGAGGTGCCAGCATACCCTTCATAGCGGCCTCGATCTCGTCGATGGCATCATAGATAACACGATAGAACCGCATATCCACAGCAGTACGCTGGGCGCTGGCCTGAGCGCCGGCATCGGGCCGGACATTAAAGCCAACGATGATAGCGCCGGCAGTAGAAGCCAGCAGAATATCGGACTCATTGATGGCGCCCACGCCGGTGTGGATCACACGGACACGGACTTCCTCATTGGAGATTTTCTCCAGGGACGCCTTCACAGCCTCGGCAGAGCCCTGCACGTCAGCCTTGACGATCAGGGGCAGTTCCTTCATTTCGCCTTCCTGCATCTTGGCAAACAGGTTATCCAAAGTGACCTTCTGCATAGCATTGGCAGCGGCATCCTTGGCAGCCTGCTTACGCTGCTCTACCAGCTCTCTTGCCATACGTTCGTCGGTAACGGCATTGAACTCGTCGCCGGGCGCAGGCACTTCGGCCAAACCGGTGATCTCCACAGGAATGGAAGGACCTGCGCTCTTAACGGTACGGCCCTTGTCATTGGTCATCACACGGACACGGCCCACGGCAGTACCGGCAATGATGATATCACCCTGGTTCAAAGTGCCGTTCTGCACCAGCAGTGTTGCGATAGGCCCACGGGTCTTATCCAAACGAGCCTCGATAACAGTACCCTTGGCGCGGCGATCGGGGTTGGCCTTCAGCTCCTGAACTTCAGCGGTGAGCAGAACCATTTCCAGCAGATTGTCCAGACCCATACCGGTCTTTGCGGAGATGGGACAGATAATGGTCTCGCCGCCCCACTCTTCGGGGATCAGATCGTACTCGGTCAATTGCTGCTTGATCCGGTCGGGGTTTGCCTCGGGCTTATCCATCTTGTTGATGGCCACGATGATAGGCACATTTGCGGCCTTTGCGTGGTTGATGGATTCGATGGTCTGGGGCATAATACCGTCGTCGGCAGCCACCACCAGAATCGCAATATCCGTACACATAGCGCCACGGGCACGCATAGAGGTAAAGGCTGCGTGGCCGGGAGTATCCAGGAAAGTGATGGGCTGGCCATTGCACTCGACAGTATAAGCACCGATGTGCTGGGTAATGCCGCCGGCCTCACCGGTTGTAACAGAGGTATTCCGGATAGCGTCCAGGGTGGAGGTCTTACCGTGGTCAACGTGACCCATAACCACCACAACGGGAGCGCGGCCCTTCAGCTCTTCTGCGGTATCCTCGTGTTCTTCGATCAGCCGCTCTTCGATGGTGACGGTGATTTCCTTTTCCACCTTGCAGCCCATTTCCACCGCCACATATTCAGCGGTGTCAAAGTCAATGGTCTGATTGATGCCGGCCATAACGCCGTTCTTCATCAAAAGCTTGATCACTTCGCCGGCGGTCTTCTTCATACGGGAAGCCAGCTCGCCAACGGTGATCTCCTCGGGAATCTTAACGGTAACGGGAGCCTTCCGGGCCACTTCCATCTGGAGTTTGCGGAGCTTCTCCTGCTCCTCATTGCGGGCCTTGTTACCCTTGAACTTGTTTTCTCTCTTTTGCTGCTGACCCTTCTTGCCGCCGATGCGCTGCTTACCGCCCTGGTAATTCTGCACCCGCTCAGAAACCAGATCATCCACCCGGTCGTCAAAACGGGCGGAGTTCACCTGCACCGCAGAGGTATCCACCACGCGGCGCTCCCGCTTACGCTCGGGCTCGGCAGGCTTCTTGGGCTGCTCTTTCTTAGGTTGCTCAGCCTTGGGCGCATCTGCCTTCTTCTCGGCAGGCTTCTCCTCTGCCTTGGGCTGCTCCTTTTTAGGCTCTTCGGCCTTAGGCTTGGGCTGTACCGCAAACACCGCCTCCAGAGAAGAGATCTGGTTTACCTGGGTGTAGTAGTCGAAGATCACATTCAGCTCTTCCTCGGTCAGCACCTGGGTGTTGGACTTGGGCTTTTCAAAAAACTTGCCCATCACCTCAGCAATATCCTTAGGGGTGACACCAAAATCGGTGGCAACCTCTTTCAATCTATACTTCACTAAACTCATATCGCATACACCTCCATAATCACTTGCCCATCTTTTTGTTCCGCTTATGGGCATCCGCTTCCTTTTTCCGCTGCCGAATACGGGCAGAAAGCTTTTCAAGGCTTTCCAGCTCCGTCTTGTAGCGATCCGGCTGGTTTAGCGCCTTCAAAAAGGCCAATGCCAGCGCCGGGTCGGTAAAAGCGGCCAAAGCCAGTTCCGTGCGGCCAACGGCCTGCCCTAACTGATCCTTGGTATAGGGAATCTTCAAACAAATCTGCTCGCTGCCAGCAACAAAGCTTTTGGCTCTGCGCCAGGTGTGGTCTGTGGCATCCTGGGCCACAACCACCAGCCGGGCCTTTCTTGCACGGGCCACTGCGCCCACTGGCTCTTCACCCAGCTCGATCAAACCGCCCTTCCGGGCAAGACCCATATAGTTAAGCGCCCTATCCATTACAGCCCGCCTCCATTTCCTTTGCCAGACGGTCATAAACCTCCTGGGGAATGGGGACTTCCAGACTCCGCTCCAGAGATTTGGACTTTTGGGCTTTTTTCAAGCATTCCGGATCAGGACACAGATATGCGCCCCGGCCGTTGAGCTTGCCGCCAAAATCCAGACTCACAGCGCCGTCCGTTCCCCGGACCACGCGGATCAGTTCGCGCTTAGCTTTTCTTTCGTGGCAGCCCATACACTGCCTCTGGGGAATTTTCTTTTGCATACAAGCCACCACCTTCCGGAATATCTTAAGCCTGGGAAGCAGGCTTGATGTCGATCTTCAGGCCGGTCAGGCGGGCAGCCAGACGGGCATTCTGACCCTCCTTGCCAATGGCAAGGCTCAGCTGGTCATCGGGCACTACCACACGGCAGGCCTTGGGGTTCATGGGATCCATCTCCACGCTGATTACATCAGCGGGGCTCAGAGCAGCCTTTACATACTCGCAAGGATCTTCGCTCCATACGACGATATCGATCTTCTCGCCGCACAGCTCATCCACAACAGCGCCAACACGGCCACCGCGAGGACCAACGCAAGCGCCAACGGGATCCACATTCTCCACGGCGGCCCGGACAGCGATCTTGCTGCGGGAACCTGCCTCACGGGCGATATTGCGGATCTCCACCTGACCGTCAGCGATTTCGGGAGTTTCCAGCTCAAACAGACGACGCACCACATTGGGGTGGGTGCGGGAAACATGGACCAGAGGACCACGGTTTGCCTTATGGACTTCCAGAACATATACGCGGATCAAATCGCCGGGCTCGTAGCTTTCGCCGGGGATCTGTTCGCCAGCAGGCAGCACAGCATCGTTCTGCTCGTTGCCCTGGCCGATCTGCACAAACACATCGCCGCTGGGATCCAGCCGCAGCACAGTGCCGGTGAGCAGCTCCTGGCTCTTGGAGGAGTAGCTCTCATAAATAGCGCCGCGCTCTGCCTCACGGATGCCCTGGATAACCACCTGCTTGGCAGTCTGGGCAGCGATACGGCCGAATTTCTGAATGTCCACAGGGATGATGATGTTGTCACCCAGCTGGGCATTGGGATCAATATTCCGGGCAGCATCAATATGAATGGTGGTAGTGGGATCTTCCACTTCCTCCACAGCGGTCTTCACCAAGTGCATGGAAAGACCCTTCTCGCTTAAGTCCACCACCACATTTTCAGCGGGGATGTCGCGATTGTCCTCACGATCCTTCCGGTAAGCATTGGTCAGAGCCTGCTTCAGACGCTCCACCATATACTCCACAGGAATACCCTTGATCTTTTCCAGATCCCGCAGGCTGGCGAAAATCTCTGCGCCGATATCCACCTTGGGAGCTTCTGTCTTTTTCTTGCCTCTAGCCATTTCTAATTTTCCTCCTGTTAAAATTCCACACGCAGCCGCACCAATGCGACTTCAGATTTTTCAAATGTAATGGTTTCCTTGCCGGCTTCAATGGTAATCCGGCCATCTTCGTAGCCGCGGAGCGTGCCGGGCAGCTCCTTGAGACCGTTCCGGGGGCGATAAAGCTTTACCAAAACGGCGCTTCCCATAAATTTCGCAAAATCTTCCGGGCGCTTCAAGGTCCGTTCCAAGCCCGCAGAGCATACCTCAAAATGGTAGCTTTCCGCAATGGGGTCTTTCTCGTCCAAAATGGGGTCGATGGCCCGGTGGATCTTCTCGCAGTCATCAATATCGATGCCGCCTTCCTTGTCCAGATATATCCGCAGATACCGCTCAGAGCCTTCCCGGACATATTCCACATCCCAAAGGCTGCAACCATGCGCTTCGATGATGGGCTTTGAAAATTCCGCAACCAAATCCGTAACCTTCAAATGCGTTACTCCTTTCAAAAGCACTCAAAAAAGAGAGGGGCGAACCCCTCTCTTTCCATAGTCAAATCTTACCTTACAAAAGCATTATACCATCAGTATTTCCGTTTTGCAAGGGCTTTTTGCACAAAATCGGATAATTTTTTAATGTAAAAACACATTTTAATGTAAAATGCAAAGTGCAAAGTGCAAAATCGTGGTGTCGCTTTGCGACTTTTTGAAATCATTGCCGAAGGCAATTCTTTCATTTTGCATTTAGCATTTATCATTTTGCATTCTACTTTTCCGGAGGCAATCCCTGCTCGTATTTGTGGTCCCAACTGTCATCGAAAATACCCAAAGCCGGCGTGCCGGCGGCCATATCCTGGGCCAGAACCCGCAACACATCGGTGCATTCCAGGGATTCCAGATAGAACTCCGGAAGCGCATCCTCACCCAGCCGGGCACCCATAATCGCACCGGTAATAGCCCCCACGGCGGCGCTGGTACCGGAATGGTTCACGGCAGTGATGATCGCGCCGTCAAAATCTTTGGGGTTTACCAAGCAGGCATACATGGCGCCGGCAAGGCACTCGGCGGTATCCTCGCAACCGATTTGCTCCATGGCCTGCAAAGGGGATATGCCATCATTCTGCGCCAAATCAATGGCCCGGCGCAGTGTCATAGAAAGTCTTTCCATTTGCGGGAACCGACTTCCATATTGCGCCTCCGTCACCTGAATCGCCTGGATAAAGTGCTGAGAAAGGCTGTGGCCGGGGTCATGGAGGACACCGGCAATCACATAAGACAGCACCACACCGGACAGGAAGGTTTCCGGGTGACCGTGGGTCAAGGCCATCAGCTCACCGGCCAATTCACCCACACCCTCCGGAGTAATCCTGCCGGGCTTGTAGAGCATACCGGCGGCAATACCTGCGGTGATGGCGCCGGGAGTATTATTCATATTTTTCCGCTGGGTCATAGAGCCGTAGAACTCCAGGCGGTGGTTGTCCATCATGCGGGCATCCCGGCAATGGCGGCGGTGGAACTGAGGCAGCTTACAAAGGAAACAATAGCTTTTCTCCGGATCGCGGTAGAACTGCTGGCTGCGCACCCATTCCTTCAGTGCCAGTTTGCTCCAGCGCATATATTCCTTTCTGCCCCGGGTCAGTGCCAGCAACAGGCCATTGCACAAAAAGGCGGCAATTTGGGTATGGGAAGTCACCGGGGCATATTCATCTTCTTTCAGGTCATAGCCCAAAAGACCACCCGGGCCGTACTCGGTTTGGATCTCATCCCAGGATTTATCTTCCACAGCATAGCCCATGGCATCGCCTACCGCTAAACCAAGCAAACAGCCGCAGTAATACTGAGCATCCATCCTTGCCACCTCCTTCTATTTTATATACATTATAATATATTTTGTCGCAATTGCAACGAAAAAGGCGAAAAATAAATTTTTCCAAAAATTTTTTAAAATAAGAATAATTCCTATTGACAAATAGAAATTCCTATGGTATACTCAACTTATAAATAAGAAACGTTCTCGTTTAGAAAGGAGCAAGCCGATGGAAACTACCACCAAGCAGTTCCGCAAACGCAATGCGATTCTGAACTACCTGCGGTCAACCGACACCCACCCTTCCGCTGAAATGGTCTACAACCACTTGAAGCAGGAATATCCGGACATTTCCCTTGGTACTGTATATAGAAACCTGGCAATGTTCAAGGAAAAGGGCGAGATCATGAGCCTGGGTACTGTGAATGGCGTTGAGCGGTTCGACGGCAACACAATGCCCCATGTGCATTTTGTGTGTACCGGGTGCGAGGCAGTTTCAGACCTGCCCCAGATTGCTGTACCGGAGGAGCTAAACCGGGAGGTCACCGCCCAAACCGGTGGCAAGATCAATATGTGCCAACTGACCTTTGTAGGTCAATGTAATCAATGTATAGGAGGAGAAAACGGATGAAAAAGTTCAAATGTGTGGTCTGTGACTACGTCTACGAAGGCGATGAACTGCCCGAGGATTACGAATGCCCCCTCTGCGGCGTGGGTCCCGACCAGTTCGAAGAAGTCACCGAAGAAGAATAACCCCCAGTTCACAACGTCATTGCGAGGAGCGCAGCGACGTGGCAATCTATAAAAAAATAAATTTAAAAACAAAATTTTGGAGGAAAATGATTATGAAAAAGTTTGTATGCTCTGTTTGTGGTTACGTTCACACTGCCGAGGAATTGGCAGCTGATTTCAAGTGCCCCGTATGTAAGGTTCCCGCTTCCAGGTTTGTGGAGCAGAAGGGTGAGCAGAAGCTGGCCGCCGTTCACGAGTACGGTGTTTACGCACAGACTGTGAAGAACAACCCCGACATTTCTGCCGAGGATAAGAAGTACATCTTTGATCAGCTGATGGCTAACTTCAACGGTGAGTGCAGCGAAGTGGGTATGTACCTGTGCATGGCTCGTATCGCCCACCGCGAGGGCTACCCCGAGATCGGCCTGTACTGGGAGAAGGCAGCTTACGAAGAGGCTGAGCACGCTGCAAAGTTTGCAGAGCTGCTGGGCGAGGACCTGGAGCCCAATATGAAGGCTACCACCAAGGACAATCTGGCATGGCGTGTCGACTGCGAGTTCGGCGCAACCCAGGGCAAGTTCGATCTGGCCTCCTGCGCTAAGAAGAACGGTCTGGACGCTATCCATGACACCGTTCACGAGATGGCTCGCGACGAGGCTCGCCACGGCGTTGCTCTGAAGGGCTTACTGGAGAGATATTTTAAGTAAGCAGCGAGCCGCTGCTGGCAATTCGAGTCTGAAAGGCCGGCAGCATTCGTTACACTACTGGGCCCACCCGGTTCGATGCAACACAATCATCCACATGGGCGGGGTTTTCTTCCCCGCCCACTTAATTATAGTGAGGTAACATTATGGTTAATTATATGATTTGCAACTGCAAGCAGGTTAGTCGCTTTGACGTGGAAGAGGCACTGGAAAAGTGCCACAAATTTGAGGATGTGGAGCAGACTTTCCAGGAAGTCCAGGCCATCACCCATTGTTCCACCGGTTGCGGCGGCTGCCACGATAAGATCCTGGATGCCATTTCAGAGATTATGGGGCGGTAAGCAATGGAAACAAAAGGATTTGGCCAGCTGGTAGCCCGGGCAGAAAAGGACAGTACGGTTTACTGCCCCATCTGCCACAAGATGCTGGAAGTTAAGGCAGGACAGATCATCCCCCGCTGCTGCGGAAAAGTGATGGAAGAAATGAAATAAAAAATGGGTAAGAATTGCTAAAAGAAAGAAAAAACCCAGGAGGTATCCCCTATGAAAAAACGCATGACCGCTACCCTTTTGCTGGTAGCTCTGTCTTTGACCCTGTTTGCCGCCTGCGGCAAGAAAAATGCCACTATCACCACCGCTGAAGCGCAAAAGATCGCTCTGAAAGAAATCGGTATGACCGCCGCAGAAGTGGACGACATTCATGTCCACGCCACCCAGTATGAGGGCGCCCCCTGCTATCAGATGCACATTACCGCCGGCGACGATGTATTCTATGTTTACATCGACCAGGCCGGCAAAGTCCTGCACACGCAGAAATAATGCGCATTCATAGAAAATTCGCAATTTGTTCTTATTTTTGACACCGGGTGTTCAAAAGCTACTTGTATGCTATAGACAAGAAAGGCGTTGCCTTTCGATGCAAACACCCTCTTTTCTACCTCTCTTTCTTTTTTACCCCATTGGCGAGAACCGCCGCTGCATAACGCAGCGGCGGTTTTTCCTATGCCTTTATAAATTCCGTCATTCTGAGCGGAGGGTGTTAGCCCGCAGTCGAAGAATCTTCGCACAAAATATCCACAATGCAGTATCGGCGATGCGTAGATCCTTCGACTCCCTCTGGTCGCTCAGGATGACAGGGTTGTACAGTTATTACCAAAGTCCCAAATAGCCGATCATAATACCAGCAACAGCGGAGATCAGAATGATGATAATGGGATGGACTTTTTTCATTGCCAGCACCAGCATCACAGCAAAAATCACCGCAGACAAATAGAAACTGACGGTTTTGAACACCGTAAGGGAAACACCTGCCGGGAAGAGCACACCGGATGCAACAGACACAATGGCGCCTGTGATAAGGCCAACCACAGCGGGTTTCAGCCCTGTCATCACGCCCTTGACGATGGCGGAATTGCGGAAGCGGTCATAGCACTTAGCTACAATCAAAATCACAATAAAGCTGGGCAGCACTACGCCTAAGGTTGCGCAGAAAGAGCCAAACAAACTTCCCCACACGCCGGCAAAATTGCCCACTTCCGAGCCAATATAAGTAGCCATATTCACCGCAAACGGGCCGGGGGTGGATTCGCTGACAGCGATAAAATCGGTGATAGCCTCCTGGGGGATGATATCTCCCCAACGAATGCCCACCTGCTCCTGCATCAGCGGCATCATAGCGTAGCCGCCGCCAAAGGTACAGGCGCCGATCATAAAGAAGGTCAAAAACAGTTCCAAAAATGCCATCATTTGCGCACCTTCCTTTCCATGATCTTAGCCGTCACCAAGCCGAAGACGGCGCAGCCGGCCAGTACCGGCAGCACACTCACATCCAAAACCGCGGTGAGCAGGAACGAGCCGGCCATCACAATATAGCAGACCCAGTTCTTCTTGTTTTTCTTATACATACCCCACAGAGCCTTGCACAGCAGAGCCATCACACCGGCGCGAATACCCTGGAAGGCATACTGCACGGCCTTCAGTTCCTGAAACTGCCGCAGCACAAAAGAGATAGCAAAAATAATCACAAAGCTGGGCAGCACCACGCCCAAGGTTGCCGCCACAGAGCCCAGCACACCGCAGGTTCGGTAACCCACGAAGGTAGCGGAGTTGATGGCAATAGGGCCGGGGGTGGACTCAGCAATGGCAATAATCTCCAAAATATCATCCTCGGTGACCCATTTGTGATTGTCCACGGTCTCCCGCTGGATCAGCGGGATCATGGCATAGCCGCCACCGAAGGTAAAAGCGCCAATCTTAAAAAAGGTGGTAAAGACCTGCCACGCAGTTTTCCATTTATTCTTCACAGTATCACATTCCTTTCCCTAAGATAATATCCTAAATGCCAAAATTTTGCAATAGGGAAATCCCCAATCCCCCACGTCATTGCGAGCCCCGTAGGGGCGTGGCAATCCGTAGCCTAAAAAGCGGATTCCCACGTCGCTCCGCTCCTCGGAATGACGTGCTTTTTCTTACATTTCCGTTTTGTCGAGGGGTTTGACACTTTTTATAAATCGTGATACTATAAGCGCAAAGGAGTTGAGGAAAATGGACCCCTATTCCCGCACCCGGCTGCTGCTGGGTGATGATGCTATGGAAAAGCTGAAAAACGCCAAGGTTGCCGTGTTTGGCCTTGGCGGTGTGGGCGGCTATGTGGTGGAGGCTTTGGCCCGCAGCGGTGTGGGCAAACTGGTGCTTGTAGACCACGATACTGTCAGCCCAACCAATATCAACCGTCAGATTTTGGCAACCCAAAACACCGTGGGTATGGACAAGGTGGACGCTGCTGCCAAGCGGGTAGCCGCCATTGATCCTAATATCGAAGTGACTCCCAAAAAATGCTTTTATCTTCCGGAAACTGCAGGCGAATTTGATTTTTCGGAATACACCTATGTGGTAGATGCCATCGACACCGTTACCGGCAAAATGATGCTGGTGGAAGCCGCCCAAAAGGCCGGTGTTCCCATTATCAGCTGTATGGGAACGGGCAACAAGCTTGACCCCACTGCCTTCCGGGTGGCGGATATTTCCCAGACTTCCGTATGTCCTTTGGCCCGAATCATTCGCAAGGAATGCAAAAAGCGGGGCATTCGGAAATTGAAAGTTGTCTATTCTGCGGAAGACCCCATTAAAGCAGTTCCCGAGGATCTTTCCGAGCTGCCCGAGGGTCGAAACGCGCTGCCCGGCTCTGTTTGCTTTGTGCCGGCTGCCGCCGGTATGGTCATCGCCGGAGAAGTGATTAGAGAAATTATCAGCATTTAACTCCCAACCCGTCATTCTGAGCGCAGGGCTTTAGCCCGAAGTCGAAGAATCTTCGCATTATCGACCTTCCGGCATAAGTATTCTGTGCGTAGATCCTTCGACTCCCTTTGGTCGCTCAGGATGACAAGAAGTTTGTAAATTATTTTGGAGGTGTTTGCCTTGGCATTTCATATCAACCATCCTGTGCTGTTCATCATCGTAGGCCTTTTGATTGCGGTGGTGTTAGGCCAATCCGTCTACTTCCTTGTAAAAGCCTTGAAGCGGAGCAAGGAACTGGGTATGGATCAACAGAAAATCAAAAAAACGATGAAAACTGCCGCAATTTTTACCATTGCTCCGGCGGTGGCCATCGTCATCAGCGTGATCACCCTAAGCAAAAACCTGGGTCTGCCTTTGCCCTGGCTGCGCCTGAGCGTTGTGGGCTCCATGAGCTATGAGACCATCGCTGCCAACAATGCCCTGTCCGCAATGGGTCAGAGTTTGGGCTCTGCCACAGCCTTGACCGCCCAGCAGTATGTAAATGTGCTGCTGGTTATGACAATCAGCATTATGCTGGGCATTTGGCTGGTTCCCGCCATTGGCAAGAAGCTGCAAAACGGCATGAAGTCCATGGAAAACCGGGATGCAAAGTGGGCAGATACCTTCCAGAGTGCCCTGTTTATCGGTATGATCTCCGCATTTTTGGGCTTTGTGTTCTGCAATGTTTCCCGTCTTTGGACCGCTGAAAACGGCATCGTAACAGAAATGTCCTCCGGCTTTGCCGAAAACGGTGACAAGATCCAGGTGGAAAAGCTGTTTACCGCCGCCTCCGGTCTTGTGCCTGTCTGCACGATGGTCGTATCCGCTTTGGTGATGGTGGTTTGCGGCTTACTAATGCGCAAGCCCAAGCTGAAATGGCTCAGCGAGTACGCTTTGCCCATCAGCCTCATTGCCGGTATGGCTGCTGCCATTCCTCTGACCGCCCTTTTCGGAATGGAGGTAAAGTAATATGAAAAAGCCTATGACTTACATCGATTCCGTCCACCGCGACGGCACCATCTGGAATCTTTCCGTGATGGTTCTGCTCTTTGCTTTCCCTGTGGCTGTTGCCATGATCTTCGGCGTGACCCCCGACTGGAATGCTCTGCTGGTGGGCCTCATCGCCACTGCGCCTATGTACTGGACTGTGGGCGCTATTGAGACTGTTACATATGTGCCTATGCTGGGCGCAGGCGGTTCTTACTTAAGCTTCGTTACCGGTAACATCTCCAACTTGAAGATGCCTTGCGCGCTGAATGCTCTGGAGCAGAATGAAGTCAGCGCCAGCAGCGAGGAGGGTGAGGTCATCTCCACCATCGCCATCGCCGTTTCCAGCATTGTGACTACCTTAATTATCATTTTGGGTGTGATCCTCATTGTACCTCTGACCCCGGTGCTCAGCGCCCCGGTGCTGCAGCCTGCATTCGAGCAAATGCTACCTGCCCTGTTTGGCGGTTTGGGTGTAGCTTTCGTGTCTAAGAACTGGAAGATCGCCGTTGCCCCCGTGATTCTGATGCTGGCTCTGTTCGTTTGCGTCCCTGCGCTGAACGAAGGCACTGTTGGCATCATGGTGCCGGTAAGCGCCCTGTTTACCATTGCTGTGGCAAGAATCCTTTATAAGAAAGGTGTGCTGTAAATGGAATATATATTGGGTTTTATCGTCGGCTTTTTGACGGTGCTGGTGATTCGGGCACTGTGTTTCAAGCCCAAGGCGCAAAGGCCTGTTGACGAAAGCCCCGTAACTTTTGAGGAAAATGCAGCTGTGACCGCTCTGCAAAAGCTGGTGCAATGCAAGACCATTTCCTACAATGATCCCGCTTTGGAAGATGATGGGGAGTTTCAGAAGCTCATTGACCTGCTCCCCGGTCTGTACCCCAAGGTTTTTGAAGTTTGCAGCTTTCAGCAGTTGCCGGGCAGAGCAATACTGCTTCGCTGGCCGGGCAAGTGTGCTGAAAAGCCTGCTGTGCTGATGGCCCACTACGATGTCGTTCCCGTTCGGGAAGAACTGTGGGACAAGCCCCCCTTCGCCGGCATTATTGAAGACGGTGTACTGTGGGGTCGCGGGACTTTGGACACCAAGGTGACTATGAACGGCGCCCTCTTTGCCGCCAACACCCTGTTAGCGCAGGGCTTCACCCCGGAAAATGACATTTACTTTGCCTTCTCCGGTGGCGAGGAAGTCAACGGCGCCGGTGCAAAAAACATCGTGGACTGGTTCGTAGAAAACAAAATCACCCCTGCCATTGTTGTTGACGAGGGTGGCGCAGTTGTGGAAAATGTGTTCCCCGGTGTGAAAGTGCCCTGCGGCATGGTAGGCATTGCGGAAAAGGGTATGATGAATGTGCGCTACACCGTCCATTCCAGCGGCGGTCACGCATCTGCTCCTCTGCCCAAGACCCCCATCACTTCTCTGGCTACTGCTTGCCGCAAGGTGGTGGACAACCCCTTCAAAATGCATTTAAACAAGCCCGCTGCGCTGATGTTCGACACCCTGGCCCGGCACTCAAGCTTTGTTTACAAGCTGATTTTTGCCAATCTGTGGTGCTTTAAGCCGGTGCTGGATATGATCTGCAAGGGTAGCGGCGGTGAGATGAACGCACTGGTTCGCACCACCACCGCCTTCACCCAGGCTGAGGGCAGCACTGCCCGGAATGTGATTCCCGCAAAAGCATCTTTGGTGTCCAATATGCGTCTGAGCCCCCTGGATTCTGTGGCAAGCGCGGAACGCTATCTTAAGAAAGTGGTAAATGACCGGTCTGTGGAAATCGAGGTACTGGAGAGCTGCGAGCCCAGTCCTGTATCTGAAACCGACTGCGATGCCTATTACCGGGTAGCCGATGCGGTGGCCCAGACCTGGCGGGGCTGCGTGGTAACCCCCTATCTGATGGTACAATGTTCCGACTCCCGGCACTACCGGGATTTGTCCAAAAATGTGTATCGGTTCTCCGCTATGGACTTGACCGCTGAGGAGCGCAGAAGTATTCACGGCAACAACGAGCGTATCCGTTTGGAAACCATCGGCAAGGCCGTAGAATTCTATATTCGTCTGATTAAAAAATGCTAATAAAAAGAGGAGTGCTCAGCACTCCTCTTTTTTATTCGTAATATCTGGGTACTCGCTTGCCGATGGCGCAGACGGTTTCGTAATTGAAAGACCCTGCGGCTTCGCCCATTTCTTCGGCGGTGATGGTATCACCCAAAAGGGTTACTTTCTCTCCGATTTCTACATCGGGGATATCCGTTACATCCACCATCAGCTGATCCATACAGACCCGGCCCAAAATGGGGGCTTTTTGGCCCTTGATCAGCACATAGAATTTGTTGCTTAGGCTGCGGCGGTAGCCGTCGGCATAGCCCACGGGGATCGTTGCCACCCGGGTGGGTTTTTCCGTGACAAAAGTGCCGCCGTAGCCGATCTCCCGGCCCGGTTCCAAGGTCTTCACAAAGGCTACCCGGCTGTACCAGGAAAGAGCCGGTTTCAGCCCGGTGATGTCCACATAACCACTGGGCTCCAAGCCATAGAGAATGATGCCTGCCCGTACCATCTCATAATGAGCACCGAAATTTTGAATGCCAGCGGAATTGTCCAAATGGCGAATGGGAATCTCGATGCCCCGGGCTTTCAGCATTTCGTCAAAAGCACGGAATTTTTCTGCCTGGGCATAGGTTTTTGTCAAATCTTCCCCATCGGCGGTGGCAAAGTGGCTGAACAGACCCTCGGCCTGCAAGCCGGGAAGTTCGCAGATTTTTTTGCAGATGTCGGCATCTTCTTCCGTCACCTGGAAACCGATGCGGCTCATACCCGTATCCAACGCAATGTGGAAAAGCGCAGTTTTTCCCAACTTTTGTGCAGCTTCCGACAAAACTACCGCGTCGTCATAGCAGAAAATAGTGGGGCGCAGGTCCATCTGCACTGCCATTTCAAAGGTCTCGGGGTGCATAGGGCTTAAAACGAGAATGGGGGCAACAATGCCCGCATTGCGCAGTTCCAAGGCCTCGGAAAGGGTAGCAACGCCAAAGAAATCGCACTCTTTTTCCAGTTTTTTCGCAATGGGTACTGCGCCGTGGCCGTAGCCATCAGCCTTGATGACCGCCATCACGCGCACGCCGGCCTTTTCCCGAATCTTACGGTAGTTGGCGGCAATGACCTCTAAATCCACGGTCACATAAGAATTATCAAAATACAACATAACCACTTCCACTTTTCCACGTCATTCCGAGCCTGCATAGCAGGCGTGGGAATCCGTTCTCTTTTGTTATTACGGATTGCCACGTCGCCGTTGGCTCCTCGCAATGACGTGGTGTTACAATGTGTCTTCCTTATCCCTTTACAGTGCCGTCGGGATTGAACAAAGGCAGCTTTTCTAAGTAAATCAGGTCGGGCCGCTCCTGAGCCTCGCCCTCAGCAAGGATTGCCATACGGCCTGCAATGATGCCGCCAGCCTTCTCAACCAAAGCCTCCAATGCGTGCAGGCTCTCGCCGGTGGAAATCACATCGTCCACCAGCAAAATCTTCTTGCCCTTCATCAGCGCAGCGTCGGCGGTATCTAAGTACAAAGTCTGCTCCTTGGCGGTGGTGATGGACTTAACAGACACAGAGAACACACCGCTCATATACAGCTTAGGGGCTTTCCGGGCCAGGAAGTACTTCTTGGCGCCGGTCTGGCGGGCCATTTCGTGAGCCAGAGGAATGCCCTTGGCCTCGGCGGTGATGATGTAGTCATATTCCGGTGCTTTTTCAAGCAATGCCTTGGCGCAGGCCACGGTCAGCTCCTGGTCACCGAAAATCACGAAACCGGCAATGTACAGATCATCTGTCACCTTGCAGATGGGTAAGTCTCGGTCAAGACCGGCAATATTCATAGTATGGAACATAAAGATCCCTCCGTTTCTATTTTCTGCAACCATTATATCATCTATAATGCAAAATGCAAAGTGCAAAATGCAAAATGATTTGCAATCTCCAAAAGTCTTGTCATTCTGAGTGAGCGCAGCGAGTCGAAGAATCTACGCACAAGCGATCCGGATAAACAGATGTCCGGTGTGAAGATCCTTCGACTCCTTTCGAATTAACAATGTATGCTTGCCCCCGGCAAGCATTAATATTGAAAAATTCGCTGCGCTCTGCAACACACTCAGGATGACAGGCGTGGCAAAAAACGCGGACACCGGGGTGTCCGCGTTTTCACATTTTTATTTTGCAGGGCCGGAGCGCAATTGCACATCGTGGTAGCCGCCCTCCACAATGGAAACGGAGGACACCAGGGTGATCTTGGCATTCTTCTGCAGGTCAGCGATGGTCAGCTCACCGCAGTTGCACATGGTGGACTTGACCTTATAGAGGCTTGCTTCCACATTGTCGTGGAGGGTACCGGCGTAGGTGACATAGGAGTCAACGCCTTCCTCGAAGGTCAGCTTGGAAGCGCCGCCCAAATCGTAACGCTGCCAGTTCCGGGCGCGGTTGGAACCTTCGCCCCAGTACTCCTTCATATAAATGCCGTTGACCAGCACCTTGGGTGTGGGGGACTCGTCGAAACGGGCAAAGTAACGGCCCAGCATCATAAAGTCAGCACCCATAGCCAGTGCCAGGGTCATATGGTAATCGTGAACGATACCGCCGTCGGAGCAGATGGGCACATAGATGCCGGTCTCCTTAAAATATTCGTCACGGGCTGCAGCCACCTCGATCAGAGCGGTGGCCTGTCCACGGCCGATGCCCTTGGTCTCACGGGTGATGCAGATAGAACCGCCGCCGATACCGACCTTCACAAAGTCCGCGCCGGCCTTGGCCAGGAACATAAAGCCATCCCGGTCCACAACATTACCGGCGCCGATCTTCACGGAATCGCCGTAGCGGTCACGAACCCACTTGATGGTATTGGACTGCCAGCAGGAATAACCCTCGGAGGAGTCGATACACAGCACATCCGCGCCGGCTGCCAGCAATGCGGGAATACGCTCAGCGTAGTCACGGGTGTTGATGCCTGCGCCGACCAGGTAGCGCTTCTTGTCGTCCAGCAGCTCCAAGGGGTTAGCCTTGTGGGAAGCATAGTCTTTGCGGAATACGAAGTACATCAGCCGGTCATTTTCGTCCACGATAGGGAGGCTATTCAGCTTGTGCTCCCAAATGATGTCGTTGGCAGCCTTCAAGGTGGTGTCAGCAGGAGCGACAATCATCTTCTCCCGGGGGGTCATAAAGGTAGAAACCTTCTCGGTGCCGTCCATACGGCTTACCCGGTAGTCACGGCCGGTGACAATGCCCATCAGCTTGCCGGTGGCAGTGCCGTCGTCGGTGATGGCCACGGTGGAGAAGCCGTTACGCTCCTTCAGCGCCAGCACATCAGCCAAGGTTGCATCGGGGGTCAGGTTGGAGGCAGAGACCACGAAGCCGGCCTTGTGCGCCTTGACCTTAGCCACCATTGCGGCCTGGGATTCAACGGACTGAGAGCCGAAGATGAAGCTGAGGCCACCTTCCTTAGCCAGCGCGATGGCCAAAGAGTCATTGGAGACCGACTGCATAATGGCAGAGGTCATGGGAATATTCAAAGAAATTGCGGGTTCTTCCACACCCTTGCGGTACTTGGTCAGCGGGGTGCGCAGGCTGACATTGGCGGGAATGCAGTCCTCGGAAGTGTAGCCGGGGACCAGCAGATACTCACTGAAAGTGTGGCTGGGTTCGGAATAATAGAAAGCCATTTTTATGTTCCTCCCTGTAGTATATAGATATTTAGCATATCATACCATACCCAACAAAAAGGGTCAAGAAGAAACTCCGGGATTTTTCGTAAAAAATTGCCAAATCCATTGCAATTTTTTTGGATAAGTGGTATAGTCTACAATGGAATATGATGTGATTTGATAAACTTTTCAGAAAGAAGGCCTTTATATATGGCAAATCAGGAAAACATTCGTAACATCGCCATTATTGCCCACGTCGACCACGGCAAGACCACCTTGGTGGACGAGCTGTTGAAGCAGGGCGGTATCTACCGGGAAAACCAGGCCACCCAGGACCGGGTGATGGACTCCGGTGATTTGGAACGGGAGCGCGGCATCACCATTTTGGCCAAGAACACCTCCGTTCAGTACAAAGACTATAAAATCAACATCGTGGACACCCCCGGCCACGCCGATTTCGGCGGTGAGGTGGAACGTATCCTCAAGATGGTCAACGGCGTTATCCTGCTGGTGGACGCCGCCGAAGGTCCTATGCCCCAGACCCGGTTCGTACTGGGTAAGGCTTTGGAGCTGGGTCACAAGGTCATCGTGGCTGTGAACAAGGTGGACAAGCCCGATGCCCGCGTCCACGAGGTTATGGACGAGGTTTTGGAGCTGCTCCTGGAGCTGGATGCCACCGACGAGCAGTTCAACTCCCCCACCATTTTCTGCTCCGGCCGCCAGGGTACTGCCTCTTACAGCCCCGACGAGATGGGAAGCGATTTGATTCCCCTGTTTGAGACCATCGTCAACTACGTTCCCGCCCCCGAGGGCGATAAGGACGCGCCCCTGCAGCTGTTGGTTTCTGCTATTGATTACAATGAATATGTGGGCCGTATCGCTGTGGGCCGTGTGGAGCGTGGTACCATCAAGGTCAACCAAGAAGTAATGATCTGCGATTATCACAATCCCGACCACCGCCAAAAGGGCAAGGTTGTAGCGCTTTATACCTACGAAGGTCTGGGCAAGGCCACCGTGCAGGAGGCTTCCGCCGGTGAGATCGTTGCTTTGTCCGGTATGGCAGATATCACCATCGGCCGCACCCTGTGCGCCCCCGATGCCATCGAGCCCCTGCCCTTTGTGAAAATTTCCGACCCCACCATTGAAATGACCTTTGCGGTGAACGACTCTCCCTTTGCCGGCCGTGAGGGCAAGTTCGTCACCTCCCGGAATCTCCGTGACCGGCTGGAAAAAGAACTGCTGAAGGATGTTTCTCTGCACGTGACCGAACAGGGCACCGACGCATTCAATGTGGCCGGCCGTGGTGAAATGCACCTTAGCATCTTGATGGAAACTATGCGCCGGGAGGGCTATGAGTTCTCCGTATCCACCCCCCGTGTGCTGACCAAAGAGATCGACGGCAAGCTCTGCGAGCCCATCGAAAGAATGGTCGCCGATGTACCCGAGGAATGTATGGGTACTGTTATCGAAAAGATGGGCCGCCGGAAGGCAGACCTTTTGTCTATGACCCCCATGGGCAGCCGTTTCCGTTTGGAGTTCTTAGTGCCCTCCAGAGGTCTGTTTGGCTACCGCAGTGAATTTTTGACCGACACCCGTGGCGAGGGCATTATGTCCTCGGTTCTGGAAAGCTACGCGCCTATGAAGGGTGAGATAGAAAGAAGACTGACAGGCAGCCTTATCTCCTTTGAGACCGGCGAAGCCGTTACCTACGGTCTGCACGCTGCCCAGGAGCGGGGCGCTCTGTTCATTGGCCCCGGCACTCCGGTGTATGCGGGTATGGTGGTGGGTATCTGCAGCCGCAACGAGGATATGAACGTGAACGTCTGCAAGAAAAAGCAGCTGACCAATATGCGCGCCTCCGGCTCCGACGAGGCTCTTCGCCTGGTGACCCCCAAGAATTACTCTTTGGAGCAGTGCTTAGAGTTCCTGGCAGACGACGAACTGCTGGAATGCACCCCCAAGTCCCTGCGTATCCGCAAGCGGGTGCTGGATCACAGCCAGAGAATGCGCGAGCTGATGAAAAAGCGCGCCGGCCAAGAATAAAAATATACACCCCAAACCTTACACCAACCTATTGGCGATGCGCTCGGAGGGGTACATAGGGGAGGGGCGGTTCGCAAGCGGGAGTTGCGGCTCAGCCCCTCCCCTATGGCGCATTCTTTGGATACTTTCTTGGCGAAACAAGAAAGTATTGCCGCCGGCAGGCATATCTCCTACTCCGCGCGATTGAAAATCTAAATGAAAAACGGCGTGCATTGCACGCCGTTTTTCATTATTCTTAATAGCCGGGTTTGCCCAAAAGCTTAAACATATTCCGCTTGTAGAACTCCACACCGGGCTGATCAAAGGGATTAACCCCCAGCATATAAGCGGAAACACCGCAGGCAAGCTCGAAGAAGTAGAACATCTCGCCCATTTTTTCAGCTGTCAGCTGACCCATATCCATGGTGATCACCGGCACATTGCCGTCCACGTGGGCAGCCAGTGTGCCCTGGAATGCCTGCTCGTCCACGAAGTCCAGAGTCTTGCCTTCTAAGTAGTTGAGGCCGTCTAAGTTTTTCACATCGCCGCCGATGACCAGCGTCTTCTCAGGAGCATCAAACCGGACCATGGTTTCAAAGATGTTCCGCTCGCCCTGCTGGATCATCTGACCCAGAGAGTGCAGGTCAGGGGTAAACTCAGCGGTTGCCGGGAAGATACCCTTGCCGTCCTTGCCCTCGGACTCACCGAAGAGCTGCTGCCACCAGCCGCCCATCATTTTAAAGCCCGGCTCAAAGGACTCCAAAATTTCCACAGCCTTACCCTTGCGGTACAGAAGATTGCGGCTGGCTGCATAGAGCCAAACGGGGTTTTCAAAGGAGCGGATATCGTACTCCTTCTTAGCTGCGCAAGCGCCCTTCATCACTTCCATAGGATCAATGCCCGCCACAGCCATAGGCAGAAGGCCCACAGCGGTGAGAACACTGTACCGGCCACCCACATTGGGCGGAATCACAAAAGTCTCCCAGCCTTCCTCGGTAGCCATCTGCCGCAGCGCGCCCTTTTCCGGGTCGGTGATGGCATATGTACGCTTCTTTGCGCCCTCGGTGCCGTATTTCCGCTCCAAAAGCCAGCGCAGCGCCCGGGTGGCGATGGCAGGCTCGGTGGTGGTGCCGGATTTGGAAATGATGGCGATGGAGAAGTCCTTGCCCTCTAAAAGCCGCATCAATTCATTCCAGCCCCGGGTGGACAGGGTGTTGCCCGCATAGAAGATCTGGGGATTGCCCTTGCCCTTGCCGATATTATGATTGCAGCCCTGCATCAGCTCAATGGCTGCCCGAGGGCCTAAGTAAGAACCGCCAATACCAATGACCACGAACACATCGGAATTTTCCCGGATATTCTTGGCAGCAGCGCGAATGCGGCGAATTTCGTCAGTTTCCTGCTCTACCGGCAGATCCAGCCAGCCTAAGAAATCGTTGCCGGGACCGTTGCGGTCTGTGAGCAGCATATGGGCATCGAAGACTTCCTTCTCCGTCTGCAGCAAATCCGGCAGGGATAATTCCCCCCAGATATTGGAAATATCAACTTTAATCATTGCGGTTTTCCGTCCTTTCTTGATTATTATATTTATTGTACTACAGTTTTTCTGTTTGTGCAAGTAGGATAAAATTTTATACAGTATGTGTTGCTTTTTCTTAGGGAAATTTGTATAATGAAAAAAAGATTTTTGGGAGGGATATACTTGCGTTACGGATTCGGTGTGGATTTGGGCGGTACTACAGTAAAAATCGCCTTTTTTACAGAAAGCGGCGAAATGCTCACCAAGTGGGAGATCCCCACAGTGACAGAAAATGACGGCAAAAGCATTTTGCCGGATATCGCCGCCGCGGTTTTGGGATATTTGGAGAAAGAGCAAATCGCAAAGTCTGATATGCTGGGCATCGGCATCGGTGTCCCCGGCCCGGTGGACGCAAAGGGCTTTGTGTCGGCCTGCGATAATTTGGGTTGGCGGAATATGGATGTTGCGGGTCAGCTTTCTTCTTTGACTGGCCTGCCTGTAAAAGCCGACAACGATGCCAATATGGCCGCCCTAGGCGAATGCTGGAAGGGCAGCGGCTGCGACAATATGGTGTTGGTCACCTTGGGCACAGGTGTGGGCGGCGGCATTATTATGAATGGTAAGCCCCTTGTGGGCAGAACCGGCGCAGCAGGCGAAATTGGGCATTTGGTTATGAACCGTGAAGAAACTTTAGTCTGCGGCTGCGGCAAGCGTGGCTGCTCCGAGCAGTACTGCTCCGCCACCGGTCTTGTCCGTATGGCAAAGAATTATAAAACCGCAAAAGATGTATTCGATGCCGCAAATGCCGGCGATGAAACCGCCCAAGCCGTTTTGGAGCAGTATTATGCCTATCTTGCAGAGCTTATCGCCAATGTGTGCATCGTCTTAAATCCGGAGAAGGTGGTCATCGGCGGCGGCGTCAGCAAGGCGGGGCAGCCGTTGCTGGACGGCATTGCCCGGCATTTTGAAAAATTTATCTACCACAGCAGCCGCGATGTGGAATTTGCTCTGGCGACCTTGGGCAACGATGCCGGCGCTTACGGCGCATTCAAGCTTTTGTTGGGATAATATCTTCCGTATCTGTCATTCTGAGCGAAGCGACGGAGGAGCGAAGTCGAAGAATCTACGCATCACCGATACAATCACACAAATATTCGGTGCCAAGATCCTTCGACTCCACTTCGTTCCGCTCAGGATGACAGTTTTTTGTTTTGTATAGCTTTTTTTAGAATGTTCAAAATAATTTCATAATGTTCCTCTTGACTTTTTTAGCACTCTGCGTTATACTCTGCTTAGCACTCAAGGTTGCTGAGTGCTAAATCATCAAAAGGAGGCTCCCTATGGAACTGACCGAACGGAAGAAAAAAGTGCTTCGCAGCGTGGTAGATCTGTACATCCGCACCGCTGAGCCTGTGGGCTCCAAGGCCATTGCAGAGCTTCCCGATATGAACTACTCCTCCGCCACCATCCGCAATGAAATGTCTGACCTCACGGTGATGGGTTATCTGGAACAGCCCCACACCAGCGCAGGCCGTGTGCCTGCCGCTGCCGGTTATCGTCTGTATGTGGATGAGCTGATGGCGGACTACCGTCTGAGTATGGATGAGACCCAGTCCATCAACACCGCAATCGAAGAAAAGATGCAGCGAGTGGACAGAATGCTGGAAAAGGTGGCAAAGCTTGTATCCCAGGCCACGGATCTGCCCGCCATCTCCGCAGCCTCCCGCTACGGCGGTGCAACAGTACGGCGGTTCGAGCTGATCTTTGCCGGACAGGGCAGTGTGATTTTGGTTGTGATGCTCTCCGATGAGCAGGTGCTCAACAAGCTCATTAAGCTGCCGGTACAGCTGCAGCAAAGCGATCTGCAAGTGCTCTCTGCTGTTCTCAATGCCACTATGACCGGTCTTTCCCCCGAGGAGTTCACCCCCGAACTTCTGCAGCGGGTGATGGAAGCCGCCGGTGATGCCAGTGTGCTGGTACCTGTGATTATGGAATTCACCGCCGATACCTTAAGAGGAAACAGCAGCACCAACATGGCTGTGGCCGGACAGATGCGGCTGCTGGGACTTCCCGAGTACCAGGATGTGGGCAAAGCCCAAAAGGTGATGTCCTCGCTTGACGAGGAAGCCCTCTCCAATCTGCCTGCCATCATGCAGAATCAGAACGGCACCAAGGTGCTGGTAGGCCCCGAGAATGTGGCAAGTGAACTGAAGGACACTTCCGTGGTTATGACGAAGTTTGACATCGGCGACGGTATGCAGGGTATGATCGGTGTGGTTGGCCCCACCCGTATGGATTACGCAAAGATCACTGCCCGGCTTTCCTACTTCGCAGAAAGCCTGTCCAAGATGTTCGCCAAGCCGGAACAGGCGCAGCTGCCGGAAGGCAAGGAAGACTAAAGGAGGCATAGCAATTGGCTAAAAAGAAAGAAACGGTTGAGAATCCCACGCCGGAGGAAACCGTGGTAGAAGAAACCGTAGAGGAAACCACTCCGGAAGTAAACGAATGGGAAGAAAAGTACAACGCCCAGTATGACAGTTACCTGCGGCTGGCCGCTGACTATGATAACTACCGCAAGCGCACCGCCAAGGAAAAGGACGCTGCCTACGGCAACGGCAAGGCCGATACCATTGAAAAGCTCCTGCCTGTCTATGACAACTTAGAGCGGGCGCTGAGCCAGGAAACCGCCGACGAAGCTTACAAAAAGGGTGTGGAGATGACCATGACCCAGCTGGTAAGCATTTTGGAGGGCCTGGGTGTGGAGATCTTCGGCAATGTGGGTGACACCTTCGACCCCAATCTGCACAATGCGGTCATGCACACCGAGGACGAAAACTTAGGTGAAAACACTATCAGCCTGGTATTCCAAAAGGGCTTTAAGATGGGCGACAAAGTCGTAAGATTTGCAATGGTACAGGTTGCCAACTAATTTGTAAACAATTTAACTTTTATATAGGAGGAAATTATTATGGGAAAGATTATCGGAATTGACTTGGGTACTACCAACTCTTGTGTTGCTGTGCTGGAAGGCGGCGAGGCAGTTGTCATCGCCAATGCCGAAGGCGGCAGAACCACCCCCTCTGTGGTGGCATTCTCCAAGACCGGTGAGCGTATGGTGGGTCAGGTGGCTAAGCGCCAGGCTGTTACCAACGCAGACCGCACCATCGCTTCCATCAAGCGTCACATGGGTGAGGACTACAAGGTCACTATTGACGGCAAGGGCTATACCCCCCAGGAAATCAGCGCTATGGTACTGCAGAAGTTGAAGGCTGATGCAGAAAGCTATCTGGGTCAGTCCGTTACCGAGGCTGTTATCACTGTGCCCGCTTACTTCTCTGATGCTCAGCGTCAGGCTACCAAGGATGCCGGCAAGATCGCAGGCCTGGATGTAAAGCGTATCATCAACGAGCCCACTGCTGCCGCTTTGGCTTACGGTCTGGACAAGGACAACGATCAGAAGATCATGGTTTACGACCTGGGTGGCGGTACCTTCGACGTTTCCATTCTGGAAATTGGCGACGGCATCGTGGAAGTTCTGGCTACCGCCGGCGACACCCGTCTGGGCGGCGATGACTTCGACGAGCGCATCATGACCTACCTGGTTGACGAGTTCAAGAAGGCTGAGGGCATTGACCTGAAAAACGACAAGGTCGCTATGCAGCGTCTGCGTGAGGCTGCCGAGAAGGCTAAGATCGAGCTGAGCGGCATGACCACCACCGCCATCAACCTGCCCTATATCACCGCTGATGCTACCGGCCCCAAGCACCTGGATGTGACCCTCAGCCGTGCTAAGTTCAACGAAATGACCGCTGACCTGGTGGAGCGTACCATGAAGCCCGTCCGTCAGGCTATGCAGGATGCCGGCCTCAAGCCCGCTGACCTGGATAAGGTCCTGCTGGTAGGCGGCTCTACCCGTATTCCCGCTGTGCAGGATGCTGTTAAGGGCATCACCGGCAAGGAAGGCTTCAAGGGTATCAACCCCGACGAGTGCGTTGCTCTGGGCGCTGCTATCCAGGGCGGTGTTCTCACCGGCGATGTGAAGGATGTTGTGCTGCTGGACGTCACCCCCCTGTCTTTGGGTATTGAGACCATGGGCGGTGTGTTCACCCGCCTCATCGACCGCAACACCACCATTCCTGTCCGCAAGAGCCAGATTTTCTCCACCGCTGCTGACAATCAGCCCTCCGTGGATGTGCATGTTCTGCAGGGCGAGCGTGAGATGGCTGCCTACAACAAAACCCTGGGCCGCTTTGAGCTGGGTGGCATTGCACCCGCTCCCCGCGGCGTACCGCAGATCGAGGTTTCTTTTGACATCGACGCCAACGGCATCGTAAAGGTTTCCGCTAAGGACCTGGGTACCGGCAAGGAGCAGGATATCACCATCACCGCCTCCACCAACCTGTCTCAGGACGAGATCGACAAGGCTGTGAAGGAAGCTGAGCAGTTCGCTGCTGAGGATAAGGCCAAGAAGGAAGAAGTTGACACCCACAACAACGCTGAGCATCTGATTTATCAGACCGAGAAGTCTCTGACCGACCTGGGTGACAAGATCACCGAGGCCGAGAAGGCATCCATTCAGGCTGCCATCGACAAGCTGAAGGAAGTCAACAAGGGCACTGATCTGGAAGCTATCAAGACCGCTTGCGACGAGGTGCAGAAGGCCTTCTATCCCGTGGCTGAAAAGCTGTACAAGAACGCCAACCCCGAGGGCGGCTGCGATCCTAACTGCGGCGGCTGCAACGACGACGGCGTGGTTGACGCTGACTATCAGACCGTTGACTAATTAAGTCCCCAAAGGGGCGGGGATCCCCGCCCCTTTTTGGTGTAATCATTACTTGCCTCTCCCTTTGGGAGAGGTGTCTGCCCACAAGGGCAGACGGAGAGGGTTTTATTTATTAAGGATTCCTCTCAGTCAGCTTCGCTGATAGCTCCCCCATAGGGGGAGCCAAGTTCCCTTTGTTAGAGGTGAAAGAAAAAGGCAGATAAACGC
>JAFZDL010000029.1 GCA_017561205.1 Oscillospiraceae bacterium
CCAGCTCGTCATACTCGTCGGACAGCTTTTTCATATCCACCTTGCCGTCCGGGAACTCCCCGGTCAGCTTTCGTCTGGCGGCGTAGAACTGTATCAGTTCCGCTTCATGCTCTGCCTTGTACTTGGCTCTGGGCTTCTCAAACTTGATTTTCTGCAAGCCGTCATAGACAGGCTTCAAGCTCTGGAAAGCAGCGGAGCTGTCATAGAGCTGCTTAATTGCTTTCATTCGGGCGGTCTGTTCGTCCAGCGTTTTCTTCAAGCTCTCTGTAGCAACACTGTGTTCGCTGACACGGCTTTCCAAATCTTCAAGGGAGTAAATGCCGTTTGCCCGGAGATAATTGAAAGTCTCGTTCATCTCCTTTAGGTTGCTGACCTTGCCTTTCTGCGAATACGCCCCGGCTCTGCGCTGGGTGTAATAGGCGTTCAGCAGAGAAACAAGGTCGGGTGCCTGCGGCTTGGCAAGCTCTGCTTTTGCTTCGGCAATCCAATCAAACAGGAGAGCGATTTTCTTCTTGATGTCCCGGATAACGGCATTGGTTGCTCTGATCCAGCGGTTGAACTCGCCTTTCTCGGTGCGTATGCCTTTCTTCTCCATAGCCCGGACGGTTGCGCCCTCATGGATAGTGGGAAGTAAATCCACGCCCTGACGCTCATAGCTTCGGTGGTCGATACGAACATCAAGCCCTTTCTCCGCAAACTTGGCGTTGCACATTTCAGCCCATGTCTGACGCCAATGTTCCAGCGTTTCGGGACTGCCCCAGTCGGTAGTGGGAACGGCGTTGAACACAAACTTTCCGTCTGCGTCTCGGATACGGTTGCCGTCCTCGTCCAGCTCATACACCCGGCGTTGCTTTAGTCCCCATTTGCCGTTCTGCTCGATGGGGCGGATGGGGCAAAGCACATGAAAATGCGGGTTTGGTATGCCGCCGTCCTCCCGGTCTGGCTGGTGTACGGCGAAGTCAACCACCATGCCCCGGCTCACAAAGTTCTCCAACAAAAATTGCCTTGCAAGAGCGATGTTTTCCTCAAGGGAAAATTCATTCTGCAAGGCAATGTTAAAGCTGTATGCAAGCTGGGCGTTCTTTCCACGCTCGGCTTTTTCCACGGCGTTCCATAGGGTCTGGCGGTCTGCGTATTCGGGCGGTGCATGGGACGGCAGGAGAATGTCAGAACAGATCACGCCGCCCTTGCGGGTGTAGTCGCTGTATTCGCCGTAATACTCGCTATACAATCGCTCCCCGGCTCGGTAGGCGGCAGAAGCGATAGCGGACTGTCCTGCGCTTCGCTTAGTCTGCGTGACGCTCAGGTGAAATAGTGCCATCGGCTTTCAACTCCCTTTCTCTGTTTGCTTGGCTGATGTGGGTAATCGCCATGTGACGGACAGCTCGCTGGACTTCGGACAGGGAAAAGATGTGTTCCATCATTAGTTAGAGTTTTTTCGGTTGTTCAGCCGCGTTTGTATGAGAATGGCAAGGATGTTCTTATGTTAGAACATCTTTGTAGAATGATAAGAGTGGTCAGGTTTATTCCCTGAAGGAGCAGATTGCACAGTCCTATAGCTCAGTTGGTTAGAGCGCTACACTGATAATGTAGAGGTCGGCAGTTCAACTCTGCCTGGGACTACCTTTCAAGGGGGATTAGCTCAGCTGGCTAGAGCACCTGCTTTGCAAGCAGGGGGTCAACGGTTCGAATCCGTTATTCTCCACCCACGGTTCTTGAAGAACCAATCGATCATTGACATGTTGTACAGAATATCAAATTTTTTTACGTTAAGATTCTCATTTTAATAGTAGAACAATTTCACAGAAGTTAATTATGTAGAGTAGAGCAAAGCTGGAAGTATAGTTCATAGCAAGAAAAAAAGCA
>JAFZDL010000030.1 GCA_017561205.1 Oscillospiraceae bacterium
GCAGGTAAGCCTGACCGACACAAGCGGACTCCTGACCGATGGACAGGTGAGCAGGGCCGGGATAGGTGTGGTCGATGCCGTTGTAGCCGCCCTGGGTCTTAATGTTGTTCAGCATGGTTTCGAACTCACGCAGAACGGTCATATCCCGGAAGATACGGATCAGGTCTTCCTTGGTGAACTTACCGGAATCCAACTCTTCCTTGACGGTCTTGTTGTACTGGTTTACGGGGATGTCGTTGAAAGTGACCTTGCCAGCCTCACGGACTTTGGCAGGATCCACAAACAAACTCTTAGGCATTTTTCATTTCCTCCTTAAATATGGAAAATTGCTTCTCGAATAATTTCTGCAACGGTGGGATGGGGGAACACAAATTTCTTGAGCCGCTCGGGGTTCAATTCCGTATCCACCATCATCGTTGCGGTCATAATGATTTCAGAGGCGTAGGAGCCAACCATATGGCAGCCCACCAAGCGGTTACGGTCAGTATCCACCACCAGCTTGATAAAGCCCTTGCCGCCCTCTGTCTCGGCCAGGTAACGGCCGGCATAGGACATGGGAAGCTTGACCTCTTTGACGGTCATTCCCAGCTTTTCTGCGCCCTCCTTGCTATGGCCCACAGAGGCCACCTCGGGATCGGTGTAGATTACAGCGGGAATCACATCGTAACGCATTTCGTCGGGCTTGCCTAACATATGGTTCACAGCTACCTCAGCTTCCCGGTAGGCGGTGTGAGCCAGCATAGACTTGCCGTTGCAGTCACCGATGGCATATACATTCTGCACAGTGGTGCACATATGCCGGTCAGTAACGATGGCTGCTCTGTCCATCTGCAGATTTAGGGTTTCCAGGCCGATACCTGCGGTGGCAGGACGGCGGCCTGCAGAAAGCAGGACCTTGTCACAGGAAATTTCCTTCTTCTCGCCATTTTCTTCGTAAATGACGGAGTCAGTCTTGACCTCCAGAACCTTGGATGAGAGTTTGAACTCCATACCTCTCTTCTGGAAGGCATCCGTAAGGACCTTGCAGATATCCGGGTCGGTAGCGCCGGCGATCTTGGGCATCATTTCAATAACGGTAACAGGAACACCCACACTTGCAAAGTAGTAGGCCATTTCCAAACCGATGACACCACCACCGATAACTACCATCTTCTTGGGAAGCTCGGTCATATCCAACACTTCCCGATTGGTGACCACAAAGCCGGATGCCAGGCCTTCTTTCAGACCGGGAACCGGAGGAACAACCGTTTCGGAGCCGCTGGCAATGGCCAGTCGGCGTCCGATATAGGTATTTCCATTGGCAACCACAGAAAAGCCTTCCTCTGCCCTGCCGGTGATCTGTGCCTCGCCGGTGATAACCGTAACATTGTTAGCGCCCATGGTGGCGCCCACACCGGAAACCAAGGTCTTGACCACCTTGTTCTTCCGGGCAATCACCTTGGCGTGGTCATAGGTAACACCGGTGGCCACAACACCAAAAGCTTCGCTTTCTGTTGCATGTCGATACATCTTGGAAGAGTTGAGTAAGGTCTTAGTGGGGATACAGCCCTCATTGAGGCAGGTGCCTCCCAGGGCTCTTTTCTCAAACAGAGCAACTTTCAAGCCACCCTGTGCGGCTCTTTCGGCACACAAGTAGCCGCCGGGGCCGCCGCCAACAACCAATAAATCAAACATTTCCATAGGCTTACTTACTCAACAGGACAGTGAAGTTCTCCAGGTTGAAGCCCAGTTCCTTCTGGAACTTAGCAGCAGGAGTACCATCCACAGCGCGGTGATCGTAGGTCAGGCTCAAGCCCATAGCGGGATAAATCTCAATGCCGCCATCCTTACCCTTGCGGACACGGTCGATCGTACCGCACACGCCCAGGATACCGGTCTGGGGAGGATTGATAACGGGAGTGAAGGACTCAACACCCATATTACCCAGGTTGGACACGGTGAAGCTGCCACCAGACAGCTTATCGGGGCTGATTGCGCCATCGCGGCACTCAGCAGCCAGCTCCTTAACAGCCTTGGAGATCTCCAGCAGGCTCATCTCGTCTGCATGACGGATGGTGGGAACCATCAAGCCGCGGGGAGTATCCACTGCAACGCCCAAGTTGACATGGTTGAAGATGCGGATGTTGTTGTCATCCAGCATATTTGCGTTCAGATCGGGGTGGTTCAGCAGCGTGCGGGAAACAGCGTACAGAACGATGTCGCCCAGGGTGATACCGGCATACTCGCCACCGGCAGCCTTCAGCTGCTTGCGGTAGTTGAGGATTGCGGTAGCATCGAAGGAAGTGTTGTGGGTCAGCTGAGCCATGGTATGAAGGCTGGTGGTCATGGACTTGCTGATTGCGCGGCGGATACCGCTGAACTTCACGTCGCGGTACTCAGCCTCTGCCTCTGCGGCAACAGGAGCAGGAGCAGCAGCGGGCGCAGGAGCGGCAGCGGGAGCTGCAGCAACAGCAGGTGCAGCCTGAACAGCAGCAGCGGGAGGATTGGCCATCAGCTCACGAACATCACGCTCGATGATACGACCGTTGGGGCCGGTACCGGTAGCCATGGTAGCATCCACACCGGCAGTAGCAGCCAGCTTCTTAGCTCTGGGGGATACAGCAGCGCCTGCGTTAGCGGCAGGAGCGGCAGCGCCACCGGGAACACCGATGGTACAAACAGGATCCAGGCATGGAACTTCGTCGCCTTCCTCGTGGAGGATCTCCAGAATAGTACCGGTAGCGGTGGATTCGCACTCAAAGGATGCCTTGTCAGTTTCGTAGGTGAACAGGATGTCGCCTTCCTTGACAGAGTCGCCAACCTTCTTCAGCCATTCGCCGATGATGCAGTTTTCCACAGTGATACCAGCCTTGGGCATAATCACGGTGTGGGCGCCGGCAGCGGCGGGTGCAGCAGTTTCAGCAGCGGGAGCAGCCTCAGCGGGAGCCTCGGCAGCAGCGGGAGTACCGCCAATGCCCTTCAGGCAATCGGTGGGTTCACCGTGGGGGCCAACAGCGCAGACATTCTCCAGGCAGGGAACTTCATCGCCTTCTTCATAGAAGATAGCCAACAGCTCACCTTCCTCGGTGGACTCGCACTCGAAGGATGCCTTATCAGTTTCGTAAGTAAACAGAACATCGCCAACCTTGATCTGGTCGCCGACCTTCTTCAGCCACTCGCCAATGATGCAGCTTTCTACGGTGATACCGGCCTTGGGCATCAAAACGCCACGGGCCTTGGTAGCGCAGGCAGCAGGAGCAGCTGCGGGAGCTGCGGCTGCGGGAGCTGCGGCTGCGGGAGCTGCAGCAGGTGCTTCGGCAGGAGCCTCAGCAGCGGAACCGCCACGCAGGGCGGAAGTGTCTTCGCCGGGGTTACCGACAGCGCAGACGTTTACCAGGCAGGGAACCTCGTCGCCCTCTTCAAAGAAGATGTCGAGCAGGGTGCCTGCTGCGGTAGATTCGCATTCGAAAGATGCCTTATCGGTTTCGTAGGTGAACAGAACGTCGCCCACATTTACGGGGTCGCCGACCTTCTTGATCCACTCACCGATGATACAGCTTTCCACGGTGATGCCCGCCTTGGGCATGATGACTGCATTTGCCAAAGGGAATTCCTCCTTTATTCTTGGGGATTGCGGTGTATCCACAGTACCCCATTGTTATACATGTTAATTATAACACTACTTAACACAATTCGTCAATAGTGATTTGCTACAAAAATACAAAACCGAACCTGTCCGTTATAAACAGGTTCGGCATTTTTACAGAATCTTAAGGCCGGCTTTTCTTGCAGCGATTTGGAACTGCTCCGGCATTGCGCCGTCGGATATGAGATAATCCACATCGGACAACTGGGCAAAGGTGTAGGGCATCAGACATTTCAGCTTTTCCCGGCTGCACATCACCACGCTGGTACGGGCCTTTTGGATTACCTTACGCTTTACCAGCATATCACTCTCTGTGCCGCAGGTAAAACCGGCATCCACACTGCAACCGGACACACCGATAAAGGCCAGGTCGATATTGATGGTATCCAGCATTTCCAAAGTATTTTGGCCGGAAAGCGCCAGGTTTTTCCGGTTTATGGTGCCACAGCACAATGTTACCACCGGATTATGCAGACGGCAGAGTTCCAGTGCGATACTGGGTCCGGTAGTGAAAATATTCACATTGATGTCCGGCAAGCTGCGAGCCAGCATCAGGTTTGTAGTACTGGCATCCAAAAAAATAGAGCTGTGGGGCTGAAGAAATTCCATTGCTTTTTGGGCAATAGCAAACTTGCCTGCATTATTCTCCCCTATCCGCACATTGAACTCTGGGTCACCGCTGTGCCGGACGGATTTGGCACCGCCCCGGAACTTTACCACAGCACCAGCCTCGGTCAGCGCATCCAAATCCCGGTGAATCGTCATCAAAGACACCTCCGGAAACAGTGTCTGCAGCTCCTTTATGGTCACAACATTCTTTTGCTCTATGTATTCCTTCATCCTATCCAGGCGAATATTATTCATAATGCACCTCTTGATGTTATAATGTTAAATATTCATAACAAATATAACACTATCACAAATTCTTGTCAAGAGAATTTTATATTTTTTATATTTTTCATTGACAAACGGGAAATACATCTTTATAATAACAAAAGATTTTTTCAAATGAGGTTTTCTATGATCACCAGGCTTCTCATTTATGAAACCATGGAAACAAATCCCCATCGGAATTTGGCTACCGAAAAGCATTTGATGGGCATTACCCAGCCCGGAGAATGTCTGCTCTATCTGTGGCAGAATAAAAACACCGTAGTCATCGGCAAAAACCAAAATCCCTGGCTGGAGTGCCGCACTTCCCTGCTGGAAGATGAAGGCGGTGTGCTGGCTCGGAGACTGTCCGGCGGCGGCGCAGTTTTTCACGATTTGGGAAATTTGAATTTTACCTTTATTATGTGTAAAGAAGATTACGATCTGGATAAACAACTTTCTGTCATTCAGACTGCCTGTGCCATTGCCGGCATCCAAGCGAAAAAGTCCGGTCGAAACGATGTGCTGGCTGACGGGCGAAAGTTCTCCGGCAACGCTTTCTATCAAAACCGCACCCACGCCTATCACCACGGCACATTGATGGTAGATGTGGACAAGGACAAGCTGGGCAGGTATCTTAGCCCTCCCAAGGCCAAGCTGGAAGCAAAAGGTGTGACCTCTGTCCGTTCACGGGTAGTAAACTTAACAGAGCTGAATCCGGAACTGACCATTGCCAAAATGAAGGCCAATATGGCCCAAGCATTCAATAAAGTTTACGGTATGGTCGCAGAGCCTCTGACCCTTACTGAGGCTGATTTTCATACAATAGAAAACCTGAAGGAAGAATATGCTTCCTGGGAGTATTTATACGGCACTCCCCTGCCCTTTACTTTTGAATGCGAAGCCCGGTTTGACTGGGGTTATATTCATTTGCAGTTAGAGGCAAAGGATGGCATTATCCGGGGCGCAAAAGTCTACACCGACGCAATGGACTGGGCATTTCCACAAGCAGTAGAAAACGCCTTATTGGGCTGTCGGTTTGAAACCGCTGCAATGCAGAAAGCATTGCATAATTTGCACGATAAATCTATTGTCGAAGATCTCTGCCGGTTATTGGCTGAGCAGGTCTTATAAAAAAACTGGAGGTAGCATCATGAACCGTTTATCAACGAAATACACTTCTATGGTAGCCAATCTGAGCCTGGACGAGCTGATTGGTCAGCTGATGTGCGTCAGCATCTCTGCAAGTCTTACACCGGAGCAATTTGAAGAATACTGCAAGCAAAGAAAGCCCGGCGCTATTTTTTCGCTTCGCAGAACCGGTGAGGAGTTCAAGACTTATCTGGAAATCGCCAACCGCTACTCCCCTATCCCCGTAATCGTAGCCAGCGACGTTGAACACGGCCCCAGCATGGGCTTATTAGGCGAACGCGCCTTACCGGACAGTATGGCATGGGGCGCTTGCAATGATACAGAGCTTCTAAAAAAGGCAGGCGAAGAAACCGCGAAGATCTGCCGCAAAAACAGTGTCCACTGGACCTTTGCGCCGGTGGTTGACTTGAATACCAACCCCAACAATCCGGAAACCAATATCCGTTCCATCTCCGATGATCCTTCCCGTGTTATCTCTATAGCCGGCGCCCACATGGAGGGTATGCTGGAAAAGGGCTATATGGTAACTGCCTGTAAGCACTTTCCCGGTCAGGGTATGGACGACAGAAATTCTCACTTCGTTACAATAAACAACCCCATGTCTAAGCGGAAGTGGTTCAGCACCTATGGCGCCGTGTACAAAGAAATGATTCGCCGGGGCACCCCCTCCATTATGGTAAGTCACATTACCCTGCCCGCGTTCCAGCCCCAGGACGAAGGCCCGCTGGGTCCTCTCCCTGCTACGCTAAGCAAAACTTTGATGACAGATCTTTTGAAAGGAAAATTAGGATTCAAGGGTTGTATTGTATCTGATGCTATGAGTATGATCGGCGTTTCCTCCCACATTCCCATTGATGAGTTGATCGTCAAATTCTTTAATGCCGGCGGCGATATGTACCTGTTCCCCCGGCCAATTGAATACGATTCCTTAAAAAAGGCTGCTGAAGATGGCACTGTATCCATGGAACGGCTACGAGATGCCGCCGCCCGGGTTATGTACCTGAAGGACCGGGCAAGACTTTTCGAGGATCAAGCAAAGGTTCTGGCCGAAATTGAAGACGATATTCCTATTGGCGATACCGCGCAGAAGATTGCCGACAAGAGTATAAATCTGATCCGAAATCAGGATAATGTCATCCCTGCAAAGCTTCCCAAAGGCAGCAAGATTCTGTTGGTGAACGCAATGGAGGATTTCTTCCACAAGCCCCCTGCCGGTAATGAATTCGAACCTTTGAAACAGGCATTAACCGAGGCCGGCTACCAGGTAACAGAGCTGTTCACCCCCACCTATGTCCAGATCAAGGAAGAACGGGATAAATATGATATGATCCTTGTGAATCTCCGCTACAGTTCCCGGAATTGCCATGGAGGCTCTCTGCGAATTGCATGGGACAATATTGACGCTTTCTGGCATGGCTACCTTTTCCAGCATCCCAAGGTGATTTTAACTTCCTTTGGCGACCCCTACAAGATTCACGAGTTCCCCTATGTGAAGACATACATCAATGCTTATTCTGATACAGAAGACTCCCAAAGAGCCGTCGCCAAAGTAATCCTTGGTCAGATTCCGGCCCAGGGCAAGTGCCCGGTAAACTTCCCTCCCTATTTCTCTCGAGAAGATTAACAAAAATACCCCGACAGATGTCGGGGTATTTCTCTATTTTTTCACATAAGCCAAAGAAGTTTCCAAATACTGTTCCCAAAGGTAGGTGTTCTCACTCTTTTGCAAGTCGTAGGCTTCCCGGATACCAATACAGATCCGGTGTAGCTTCGCCTGCATCGTGGGCGCCCGGAACATTTCCGCATTATCAGCCAGCATAGCATTGTAAATGATGCTACGGCGGTCCTCACTGATACTGGTCATAGCCTCTGCATCCACAAAGGCCCGGGTATTCCCCTGCAAATACTTGGGGTTCGGTTCCACATCAGCAACATTGGCATACACAAACTCTGCCGGATTCAGCGGATTCCAGCGGTCAAATTCATAGTCACGGCTATTGCCAATCACATGGCTCTCAATCGGCAGAGTCATTCCACTGATAAGAGCATCCGTCAAATCTGCTTTAGCAGAGATCAGGAACCACCAGGTTTTATTATACTGGAAACGAACCCATTCTTCCCCGCTTTCAATACTGCGAACAAAGCACAAATTGATCGCTTTTCCTTTACCGGCATATGACGCAAAAACAGGCTTTAGTTTCTCCAGAACAGGCTTTACGCTTTCCAGCGTAGCGCGAATATTTTGCGGCTGGTGTTCTGCCACCACCTTATAATCCCCCGTTGTTTTCATTGCATTCGTGCCAATATGCACTCGAATACGATAGGTGGTCTCAAAGGTATTCGCCAGCTTTACACATTCTTTTAATCCCTTTTCATCGGGGTTTTCCGGTGTGTAAAACGGTCCAATATATACATTTTCATCTGTAACAGCGGACTTGGTAATATCCCACCGAAGCAGAGTCTGCTTATCTCCTTCCTGCGCAAGGATCCAAATATAAGCACCTTTAGATTGAATCGCCTTCACCGACTTGGCATCAGGCAGCACCACCTGCGCTGTGCACTTACCGGTTTTCAAGTCATAGAAAGAAAGCTCCAGGCCTTGCTCTGTCTCCTGACCAGTAACAACACCGCTCATTTCCAGCACCGGCACCAATTGGATATCCTCTGTCGGTTGCAGCAAAAAGCTTTGTTTCTCTCCGTTTCGAGCGCCAAAAATCAGTTGTTGGGCATGAATATCCATTCTTTCGATAAAATACTGATCCTTGAAGGTCTGCATTTTGTCAATACCCTGGTCCTGGCTGTAGGTCTGTCCGGTTTCCGAAGAGAAATACTCTGTGCGGACCTCTCCTGCAGCATCCTTTACCTGGCAAGAAAGCACATTACCATCAAAATAGTCATCAGGCAAAAGGGACTCCATAGACTTCTGCTGACGCAGCAGTCGGGACCGGGTTGCGCCGGCGGTAAGTTCCATTGCCCGGATCTCAGTACCGTTAAAATAATAAGCTTCGTTGCGGATCATACTGATCACCGGCGCGCCTTCTACATCCTCTGGCAGCACTTTCTGCGTTACCAACTGCAGCTTAGCATCCAACACTGTGACTGTTCTGGTAGTAGCGTCATAATAACCGACACCGGTGGTATAAGTGTCCATTTCTGTACTTTCAGACAGCCCGTTCACTTCTGCCTCTGTAGTCCATCCTTGTTCACCGGTCAATAGCAGCAGTTCTCCATTACCGATTACAAGCACATTTTCTCCTACAGTGGAAAGGCCAAACCATTCACCCGCTTTCAGAGAATAGCTGCGTACAGCGCCGGAGGTCTGTTTCTCCACAGCACTGCCCGGCACATACAAACCGGGTTCGGTTGGTTGGATTGTGTCTATTGTGGGGTTGCTCTGCTCGGTTGAGGGCTGTTTCTTGGAACAGCCAGCCAGCAACATAATTGCCAGCAATATCCATAAAAAACGTTTCATTTACTGTCTCCTTGCCAGGGTATAGTCATCCCCTTGCCGATAATAGGGGCAACGGGCTTTGGGATTGGTGTAAAGCCTGTACACTTCGTCCTCATCCAAGTCCATCTTGCAGTAATATTCTTCATATTCTTCATCGTAATCGTAGTGCCAACAGTTTTCGCACTGTTCTTCCATATTGGGGGCCTCCAAATCACAAAGTTTCCAGGTAACCGTTCACATCAAAGGGGCGGATCTTCTCATCTTTTCGCAGGTAAAGGGGATGGTGGGGATGTCCTTTTTTACTGACACGCCCGGCGCAATACCAAGTCGTGCCGTATTCATTGCCCACCTCTAACATATCCCGCAGGCATACAGATAAGTAGTCGCGTTTTTCAATAATCGTACCCCAGGCAGCCCACACAGCAGGCTGATCGGATATAGAAAGCACATAGCGGAAGGCTTCCAGGTTCTCCCGGTGCAGCTGCATATTGCAGGTTTTCTCCATAACATCCGGATCGGTGGCCCGCTGGGCATAAACGTTGAACATAATAAAGCTGTCAAAGCCGTTGCCTAAGGCGATCCGCTCCACGGATTTGAGGGTATTATCCAAATCCCCGGGCTGGGCGGTGGAGGGGTTGATGCCGATGCAGATTAAGGGGTTCTCTCCCCGGGTCCCCAAAATGTACCGGTATTCCGAGTAGAAATTAGGCGCATACAGCCATTTTTTAATATCATAGGCATCACTGGGTGTATTGGCGGCCTTCAGCGCCTGCTGAAAGGTTACCAGTTCCAGCTTATCCGTAGTAACAGAGGGAATATGCATACCAATCTCCTGTTTTATGCCCAGATCACCATATCCACGGGAATATCAAATTCCTCTGTGTCCAAGTGGGCATACATTTGAAAATCATAGCACAAAGCTACGGTGGGGTGTTCCGGTTCAGCTGTCAGAAATTTATCGTAAAAGCCGCCACCATAGCCAATCCGGTGGCCGGCTTCGTCAAAGGCCAACCCCGGCATCAGCACCAATGCAGTCTTGTCATCGGCTACAGGCGCATCGGCGACAGGCTCAGGAATACCCATTGCGTTTTTCTCTACCCGGGTCAGGTCATCTAAGTATATGAATTGCATTGTATCCCCATAGACCTTGGGTACAGCAACCATCTTGCCGTCACGGATAGCCCGCTCCAAAATAGGCACAGTTCGAACCTCCTGGTTATAGGGCATATAACCGTAGACAGTCTTTGCCTGCCGATAGGCATCGGTCTGCGCAAACAGTTCGCCTAAGCGGGCGCTGCGCTCTTTGATTTCCGACAGAGACATTGCTCTTTTCTTTTCCCGGATTTCTCTGCGCAAAGCGGATTTATCCATTCTGCTCCTCCTTGGGCTTGCGGATCATACGGAACCACAAAAGCACTGCAATCTGACCGGGAACACCCAGCAGGAACAGCTTCCATACATTCTCCTGCAAAAACAGCAGCAGCGACAAATACAAGCTCAGCAAGACACCCCATACCATAACGGAAATCAGCGTCTTATTCCAACGGAAATCCCGCCAGACAGACAGCAAGCTCAGCCGCACGATGGCATCGGCAGGTATGGCATAGATAAAGGCGATCCAACTTTTTTCAATACCCAAAGAAGAGATCACCACAAAAGCCAAAAGAGCCACAAACCACACAAGCAGAGAGCTAAGGCCCAAGATACTTTTTTTGTCTGCTTTACGCTTAAGCGTCTTCTCCACTGCCTTTTCCATCTTCCCCACCACAGTGCCCGTGTTGTCCGGCAGGCGGTTTGGATCAGAAAGCAGATCGTCCACCTTTACGCCAAACAGTTCCGCAAGCTGCATGAGTGTCAGCACATCTGGAATGGACTCGCCCCGCTCCCATTTGGAAACGGCTTTGTCGGAATAATTCAGTTTCTCCGCAAGACCGGCCTGGGTCAGGCCCATACCCTTGCGGTGTGTCATAATATGTATACCAAGATATTGTTTCAGCTTTTCGTCGTTCATATTTCCCTCCGGGATATAGTTTCTTTCATTTTAACAGAAAACAGAAAAGATTTCAACCATAGAAACATGTGCACCTTTGCGTGTTGTCTGAAAAAAATTTGTCATTCCGAGCCAGTGCGCACACTGGCGTGGGAATCTCCAAGAACAAAGACAGTTCTTTAGATTGCCACACCAGTGACATCGGCCACTGGTTCACAATGACAAAACAATTGTTACTTTTCCGGGAACAGCTGTTGGTAGCAGTATTTCATTATCGCGCTTCGGGTGACGATGCCGATAAAAGCATCCTTATCGTCAACCACCGGCACAAAGTTTTGACCGCTGGCCCGTTGGACCAGGTCGTGCATATCGGTAGTGACACGGACGGGTACATTGTCCTTCCGGCGATCGATCTCCATAATCTTTCTGGCCTCTGCCTGGCGCATATCCATATAACACAAATTCTTCAGCGCCCATAGCAGGTCGCCCTCGGTAACGGTGCCACGGTACTCGCCCCGCTTGTTGAGAATGGGCAAAGCTGCATAGCCGGCAGATTCCATTTTTTCCAGCGCTTGACGGATGGTGTAATCATCATATACCAAGGCGCACATTGCCTTGGGTGTTAAGAAAAACAATATGTTATTCATATAGGTTCCTCCCATAAGTATGGCGGCTTCCCTGCCGCCACTAACATTATAGCATAGATTTTCGAAATATGCATCAAAACTTTTTGTAAATTTCCTGTAACGATGCCAAATTTTGTAGTCCATTTTTGTGCAAGTTGCACATTCTACTGATGAATTCAACGGCTCTACACCGGATAGAATAGCTTTTCTACCGTTGCGGGAGAGAAAATGTTGTGGTGTAGGGTGCCTTTTTTCTGCCGGGTGGTATAATGATTACAGCAAGAAAGGGGCGATATAATGGCAAAACGCATTAAGCTTCGGGACAGGCTTCTGCCTAACTACTCCCGGGGTGAGGAGATTATGAATATGGTGACCCACATCGTGGCCGGTGGATTGGGTGTATTGATTTTAGTGGCCTGTGTGTTAAAATCCGCCCTGGGCGGCAATATCCCCGGGGTCATTGGTTCTGCCATTTACGGCGGTATGATGATTACACTCTACTGTATGTCCAGCATCTATCACGGCCTGCATCCGGGCACCGGCAAGAAGGTGATGCAGGTCATCGATCACTGCACCATTTACTTTCTGATTTGCGGCACTTACACCCCCATAATGCTGTCAGCATTTGTGCCGGTATATCCGGTGATCGGTTGGAGCGTGCTAATTGCGGAATGGTCATTGGCATTTTTGGCCGGTACGCTCACAGCCATCGACCTTAAGAAATACAACGCCTTTTCTATGGTCTGCTATATTCTAATGGGATGGGGTATTATCTTCTTTCTGCCACAAGCAATGGCAGTACTGACAAAGCCGGGTTTTCTTCTGCTCCTGTTCGGCGGCATTGCCTACACCGTCGGTGCTGTGCTCTATGGCATCGGCTCTAAAATGCCCTGGATGCACTCGGTATTCCACATCTTCGTGGTACTGGGAAGTGTACTGCAATTCCTGTCCATATTCTTCTATGCTCTATAAAACACTGTACAAGTCCCTGCGTGTATGATACAATACACTCAGAAAGCGGGGTGTTTTGATGAACTCTTTACAAATCTTGATGCTCATCGCGTTGGTCGTGATGGTATGCATCGTTTTAAGCTTTGTTGTTAAGCGGATTTGGCTTTTTGCTGTTCTGCGAAAATTTGCGAAAAAACATGGCTACACCTGCAAACTACCCCTTTCCTATTTGTTGCCCAATAACCGTAACAAGCATTTTGTGCAGATTGAAACCGGCAACACAGTATATAGCATTAAGCTGTTTGGTCTTTTGCGAAAGCACTGCCATATTCATTTTTGGAGCACGAAAGAATATTCTATAGAGTGGTATTTCACCCGGCACGGCCTGGACTTTACGAAGACCCCCTTTGAGTTGCTGGCCGGTGCCAAGAGCAGAAGTTTAGGGAACGGGAAATGGACTACCAACAGTGAAAAAGAAGTCATTCCTGTTTTGCTCATCTCCCCCACTCACGCCCCGGTAATGCTAACAACGACCGATGTGAATCATTGGGAACATCTGCGGGCAGGAGAGAAGATCGAAGATGTGCTGTTTGCGGATTTGGATTTTCTACTGCGGTTTATTGAGAATCGGGAGAAATGAATCCCCCATATCAAGACGGTGTTGTCATCCTGAGCGACTAAAAGGAGTCGAAGGATCCTCGCACCGAATATATACTTAGCAGTACCCATAATGCGTAGATTCTTCGACTCGCTGCGCTCGCTCAGAATGACGAGAATTTCTTTACCTCGTGACACAAACCCCGTCCTACGAACAGGAATGATACATCTACATGAGATTGCCACGTCGCTTCGCTCCTCGCAATGACGTGGCTATAGAAAAAGAGCGTGTCGGTTGACACGCTCTTTTGTTTATTCTTCTTCGGTTTTTGCAAAATCAAACAAGGTGGATTTCTCGGCTTCGCCGATTTCCTTACCTGCCATGCAGTCAGCAAACTGCTTGCCGGTCATGGTTTCGTTCTCCAGGAGGTATTCAACCACCTTCTTCATCTTGTCCGCATCACGGGTAAGGATCTCACGGCAGTGGTCATAAGCCTTATCCATCAAAGCCTTGACCTCGTCGTCAATGGTGCCGGCAACCTTTTCGGAATACCCTTTTACCTTCTCATAATCACGGCCAATGAACAGCTCATCGCCGCCGGTGTAGGACACAGTGCCCAAGCTCTCGCACATACCGTACCGGGCAATCATATCACGGGCCAGCTTGGAGGCTCTGTCAATATCGTTGGATGCGCCGGTGGAAATATCCTTTAAGAACAAAGCCTCCGCCACACGGCCACCCAACAAACCAACGATCTGCTCGTACATCTCGTTGCGGGTCAGATGGTTGCTGTCTTCCTTGGGTTGGGTCCAGGTCAGGCCCAAAGCATGGCCACGGGGAATAATAGAAATCTGGTGGACAGGATCGTGGGTAGGCAGGCTATGCATGGCAACTGCGTGACCGGCCTCGTGAACAGCGGTGATTTGCAGATCCTTTTTCAGACGGACACGGCTCCGTTTTTCCGGGCCTGCCAGGATCTTCATCATGGCTTCGTTCATATCATCCATATTCAGCACCGGGCGATTCTCCCGGGCTGCCAGGATGGCGGCTTCGTTCAGAAGGTTTGCCAGGTCTGCGCCGGTGAAACCGGAAGTGGACAGTGCGATGGTCTTGAGGGAAACAGAATCGTCCAGTTTCTTATCCTTTGCGTGGACCTTGAGAATCTCCTCACGGCCCTTGGCATCGGGGGCATTCACATAGATCTGCCGGTCAAAACGGCCGGGACGGAGCAGCGCAGGATCCAGGATATCCGGGCGGTTGGTGGCTGCCAAGACAATAACACCTTCTGTTCTGCTGAAGCCGTCCATCTCTACCAGCAGCTGGTTTAGGGTCTGCTCACGCTCATCGTGACCGCCACCCATACCGGATCCGCGCTTACGGCCCACAGCATCGATCTCATCGATAAAGATGATAGCCGGCGCGATCTTCTTGGCCTGTGCAAACAGGTCGCGGACACGGCTTGCGCCCACGCCCACATACATTTCCATAAAATCGGAGCCGGAGATGGAAAGAAATTGCACGTCCGCCTCACCTGCCACTGCGCGGGCCAGCATAGTCTTACCGGTACCGGGCGCGCCGGAAAGCAAAATACCATGGGGGATTTTTGCGCCAATGTCAGCAAATTTCTTGGGATTACGGAGGAAGTCAACAACCTCCTGCAGCTCAGCCTTCTCCTCATCCACACCGGCCACATCGGCAAATGTGACTTTCTTTCCGCCGGGTTGGCCGTGGCCGACACGGGCTCTGCCAAAATTAGCCATTGGATTATTCTGATTTGCACGGCCCATCAGCAACGCCCAGACCGCCAGGATCACAAGGCCCGCCACAATGATGGGAAATACATAGTCCCAAGGGGAAGTCTTTTCCCCTGCAACAAGGTCATAGCTTTCCAATGTACCGTTCTTGGTTTGCTCCTCCAAAGTGGTCTGCATACTCTGCAGAAATCCCTCCGGGTCAGCCAGCTTGCCAACAAGTTCCGTCTTGCCTTCGTAAGGGGTATGCAGCCACAGCTGGATATACTCCCCTTCCACAACAAAACGTTTCACCTGGCCTTGCTGGATCATAGTTGTTATTTGGGAACGAGTGATATTATCCACTCTGTTACCAAACAGGCCAAATATCCAAGAAAACAACAAGGCCAAAATAGCAACATAAAAAATGACAGTTGTCAGTTTCAGTTTCTTCAAAACGATATTTTCTCCTTATTTCTCATATGCTTCCGGTTTCAGGACACCTACATAGGGAAGATTCCGGTAATGTTCATTAAAGTCCAGGCCATAGCCCACCACGAACTCGTTGGGAATAGTAAAGCCAACATACTCCGGCTGCAAGGTGATGCCCTCTACCCGCCGTTCCGGCTTATCCAGCAATGTACAGATCTTCAAGGACGCAGGCTCTTTGCTCAGCAAATACTTGTAAGTAAAATCCAGGGAACGACCGGTATCGTAAATGTCCTCCAGGATCACCACGTGGCGGCCCTTGATATCCACGGACAGATCCTTCTTCACTGCCACATTGCCGGAAGAATTGGTTCCGCCATAGGAAGACAGGCACATAAAATCGATCTCACAGGGAATGCTTATTCTGCGGACCATATCCGCAAAGAAGATCACAACGCCCTTCAAAACGCCCACAAAAACCGGGTCTTTGTCGGCATATTCGGCAGAAATCTGGGCTGCCATTTCCTTTACTTTTGCCCGGATCTGCTCCTGGCTGACGAGAACCTTCTCAATGTTCTTTTCCATAAGGGAACCTCTCTATCTATAATTTCTCAATAGTAATGCGTACTGCATTGGTATCTGTAGATAATCTATCCACATTTGCGCCGATACCGGCAACACCCAAAACACCTGCATCGTCTGCGATCACAGGAATAGTGTTTCGCACAGATGCAGGGATTTTTTTGTCAATGAACAGTTTTTTAAGGCTCTTCGTTCCGGCATTGAGGCGCATGGTATCCCCTTCCTGCCGGCAACGAACCAGGATCTTGCCCTGGGGTACAACCGCAAAAGAGCAGGCCGTTTGCTCTAACTGGGTATTTGGTTCACAGGAGATTCGGTAACCGGCAACACATAGAGCATCAGTCAATTCCTGGGCAGGAATTTCTTCATTTTTCTGCGCTGTTTCCAGCACATCATAGTTCCGGGCAATGGTCACACCGCCGGGAAATTCCGCTTTTGCAGAAGGTTTCGGAGAAATCAGCAATCCCTCCAATGCGGCAATATGCGCAGCCTCCGGTTCTTTCACACCGGCATTCAAAAGGATCTTTGCCAGCACACGGCTGCGGATTGCCGGATGTAATGTCAGCAAGTCACTTACCCGATTGGTATACTTTTCCTGAGCAATGGCATTCAGGGCCTCTTCATCCTGCCGCAGGCGCAGCGCCATTGCAGAAAGATTTTGAGACAGGCTGGGATTTTCTTTTTTCAGCTGCGGTACAATATGATGCCGCAGGCGGTTGCGCAAGAAATCATCCCCGGCATTGGAACTATCCTCTACAAAGGGAATGCCGTATTCTTCCAGAAACGCCAGTACCTCTTCCCGGGTGACAGTCAGCATGGGACGAATCACAGAACCATTTACAGGGGTCACACCGCCCAAGCCTTTTAATCCTGTACCACGTACCATATGCAAAAGCACAGTTTCTGCATTGTCAGAAGCGGTATGCGCTGTGGCAATCTTGCCGGGCAAGCTGCGTAAAAAGGCATATCTTACCTCCCGTGCAGCAGCTTCCAGCCCCTTCGGTCCAGCAACCACATTCCCAGAGCCGGCAACAAAATCAATACCGTAGCCTTTACAGAAATCCGCCACGAAAGCTTCATCCCGGTCGGACTCTGTACCTCGCAGGCGGTGGTTAAAATGGGCTGCAGACAAGTGGATATTCAGCTTGTCCTTGAGCAAATACATTGCCCACAGCAGCGCCATAGAATCCGCGCCACCAGACACCGCACATACCACATTATCGCCAGGATTTACCATTTTATAACGGCGGATGAAGGCTGTCAGCTTATTCAGCATGTTTCCACTCCCGGTCGGTAAAGGTCTGATACTGGGGAATCCACTGGAGTCTCACAGTGCCTACCTCACCATGACGGTTCTTTGCCACGATACACTCGGCAACGCCCTTATCCTCGCTATTTTCATTATAATATTCATCCCGGTACAGGAACAGTACTTCGTCGGCATCCTGCTCGATAGCACCGGATTCCCGGAGGTCAGAGAGCATTGGCCGCTTATCGGTACGGCTTTCCGGACCACGGGAAAGCTGACTCAAGCAGATAACAGGAACATTCAGTTCCTTTGCCATAATCTTCAACGAACGAGAAATCTCACTGACTACATTCACACGGCTGTCGCCGCCCTTGCCGTAGCCGGAGCCGTTCATCAGCTGCAGGTAGTCGATAACCACAAGGCCCAAATTCTCCACACGGCGACATTTCGCGTTCATTTCAGCCACAGTGATAGAAGGATTATCGTCAATACGGATATCCGTTTGGCTCAAAGAAACAGCGGCCATACTCAGTCGGTTCCACTCGTCCTCAGAGAGTTTGCCTGTAGCCATTTTCTGACCATCTACGAAACTTTCAATAGCCAGCAGACGCATAGCAAGCTGCTCCCGGGACATTTCCAGGTTAAACATTGCCACGGTCTTATTTGTCTTTTTTGCCACATTCAAGGCAATATTCAAAGAAAATGCAGATTTACCCATAGCCGGACGGGCAGCGACCAGCAGAAGGTCAGAATTGTTCAAGCCATTGATTTTCTTATCCAAGTCTACCATACCGGTGGAAAGGCCGGGAATGGCAGAATCCGATTGGCTCAGCACCTTCAAGCGGTCAAAGACCTTATGCAATGTCACGCCAATGTGCTCTAAAGAATCGCCGGTCTCGCCCTTGCGGATATTGTAAATCTTCTTTTCCGCAGCTTCCAGGATCTCACCGGTGGTACCCACCTGCTCCTGAACCATTTTGGAAATATCCGTAGAAGCATCACCCAGCGCCCGGAGCATGGCCTTTTCTTTGACGATGCCGGCATAGCGCACTGCATTGGCCGCGGTGGGTGTAATCTCCATAAGTTGCAGGATATAGTCCCGGGAATTGTCGTGGAACACGCCCAGCTCCCGCATTTTATCCAACACAGTGACCGGGTCGACCGTTTCAGAGAAATTAAACATGGTATAGACCGTTTCAAAAATCTCCCGGTTCTGCTGCAGATAGAAGTCCTTAGGACTGACTTTTTCAATTACATCCGGCAGGCAACGGCTGTCAATCAAAATCGAACCCAGCACCGCCTGCTCAGCTTCCAGAGAATAGGGTGGCTGTTTCACAATCAGTTCTTCATCCATACCCAAATCTCCTTTCTGTAAGGTTTATTTCTTTACGCTTCCTCAATCTTCACGGTCAGCGGCGCGGTGATCTCATAGCCCAGCTTACACTGGACAGTGTAGGTGCCCACATTTTTGATAGAATCGGACAGCACGATCTTCCGCTTATCAATAGCAATACCAGACTTTGCTTTCAAAGCATCAGCAATTTCCTGGCTGGTGACAGAGCCGAACAGCTTGCCGGCGCCGCCACCCTTGGCGGTGACTACCAGAGTCATCTCCCGCAGCTTGTGGGAAATCTCCAAAGCCTCGGCGCGTTCCTTAGCTGCGCGCTCAGTAGCAGCCTTATCGTTCATACGCATCGTGTTGATGGCATCGGGAGTAGCCTCAATAGCCAACTTCTTGGGCAGGAGGAAATTCCGTGCATAGCCGTCGGAGATCTCCAGCATTTGGCCCTTCTTGCCCTTACCTTTAACATCCTGTAATAAAATAACTTTCATAACTTTTACTCCTCAAAGAATTTATCAATGGATTCAACCAACATATCCAAGACTTCATCCACGGTTTTTCCGGTAATTTGTGCGCCGGCTGTTGCGGTATTGCCACCGCCGCCAAGAGGCTCCAAAACCACCTGCACGTTGGTTTCACCGATGGAACGGGCAGAAACCATCACCCGCTCCCCATCCGGATACAGCACAAAGGATGCGCTGATTCCGGTAATGTTCAAAAGTTCATCTGCTGCCTGGGAGGCCAGAACCCGGGTTGTACCGGAATCCAGCTTGGCAATGGCGATCTCCTGGCGGTAAAGTCTTGCGGACTGGATGATCCGGTACTTTTCCACCGTATCCTGGAAATCATTTTGCAGCAGTTTCTTCACTTCCACCGTATCGGCGCCCAGCTGCCGCAGGAATGCGGCGGCCTCAAAGGTACGCTCACCGGTACGGATATTAAAGCTCTTGGTATCTAAGAAAATACCTGCCATCAGCGCCTTTGCCTCGATGGGCAGCACATCTTCCATCTCAACTGCGTACTGCAAAAGCTCCGTTACCAGCTCCGACGCAGAAGATGCGTACGGCTCGTGGAGATTGACCACAACAGGCTTGATATAATCTGCAGCCCGGCGGTGGTGATCCACCACGCATACCTGGGGTACAGCCTCCAGCAGGGTTCGGCATTCCAGTTGGTCGGGACGGTTGGTATCCACTACCACCAAGGTGGAGCGGTTGTCGCTTAAGAGCATGGCGTCCTGTCCGCTGATAAAAGCATCTGTATACGCAGAATCCTGGCGGATCTCCTTTAAGAAATCCGGTGCCATATTTTCCTGCAGATCCAACACAATATGGGCAGGCTTGCCCTTTTTGCGGCACATACAGTAGATACCCAGCGCTGCGCCAATGGCATCCAGGTCCGCATTTTTGTGACCCATGATCAGCACACGGCTACTCTTGCCAATCAATTCCATCAGCGAGTTTGCCGTCACGCGGGAACGGACCTTACTGCGCTGCTCGGCTTCCTTATTGCGACCGCCGTAGAAGTTGAAATTGATGCGATCCTTCACAACCGCCTGATCACCACCACGGCTCAAAGCCATCTCGATGGCCAAGGAGGCAAACTCGTAGCCCTCCTCAAAGGTCTCGCCCTCAACGCCTAAACCGAAAGAAATAGATGCGGCCAGGCCGGACGGACTGGTAATTGCATGCACATCCTCCAAAAGGGAAAATTTATCATCCATAGCCCGTTTCAAATCCCGTTTCTCAAAAACAAACAGGTAGCGATTCCGCTCCAGGCGGCGCAGAAGGCCGTGGTAGCTTTCTGTCCACTGGGTGATGGCATTGTTGATCTTTGCATTCAGGGAGGACATAGCGCCCTCGGACAGGTTTTTGGTCAGTTCCTCATAGTTGTCCACTAAAATAATAGATACCACAGGGCGGGAACGGATATATTCATCCCGAATCTGATAGAGTTCAGTCAAGTCTGCAAAATAAAGCACACCCAACTGGATCTCCGGCGTTTCACTGTCCTGGATCACAGAGCCGTACACTCTGAAACGCTGGCCTGCATACCGCACATCATAGGGGTATTCATTTTTCCCCTCAAAAAGCCACTGAATATCAAACCCGGACAAAACATCACAGATGTTTCGTTCTTTCAAGGTATCGTTAAGACCGGTGAGTTTGAGAAAACGGTCATTGGCGAAGACGATGTCACTGTCTGCCATACGCACCACCGCCATAGGAAAGGGCGGCTTCTGACCGGTCACACCGGCCTGCTGATTTATGGTTTTTTCAACAAAGTCTTTTACCTGCTTTTTCCTGCGGGTGTAGTGCAGCAGGTACGCGCCCAAAAGGAGCAACCACACGCACATCTGCAATCCGGCAAGGATATACTGACGGAAACCAGCTGTTGCGATAATAAACGCCAGGAACAGGGCCAAATAGATGCCCATATTGGGCTGTAGCACTCTGCGCAGCTTCTTTTTCACTTGGGTCGCCTCCTTACAAATGGGTATACTACCCAGAATAGTCTGCTATTTTTTTATAATATAACAGATCGCCGAAAAGTGCAACAGGGATTTTCATTTTTGAAAGAAAAATATTACATCTTTCCTTTTTCAAAAAAAGGTATACAAGAGAGCATTTTTGTGTTATAATAAGAAAAGAAGCTCCGGGTAGGCAGTCCCGGGCAAGAGAGAAAATCCATATATCAGCAGGCGTTTTTGGTTGCTTTTTGGCAGTACAGGGCCATAAAAAGCGCAAGACGGCTGCGGATTTGCTGTGTCTAATTTTGAAAGGAGTACTATACAAATTGGCTGAAAAACTGAAAATTATTCCCCTTGGTGGACTGGACGAGATCGGTAAGAATATTACCGTTTTGGAATACGGCAGAGATATGATTGTGGTGGACTGCGGTGTCGGTTTCCCCGATGAGGAAATGTACGGCGTGGACCTGGTGATACCCGACTTTAGCTATTTGGTGCAGAACGCCAAGAAGCTGCGGGGTATGTTCATCTCCCACGGCCACGAAGACCACATCGGCTCTATCCCCTACTGCATGCAGCAGGTGAACTGCCCCATTCACGGCACTGCTATGACCAATGGTCTTATCCGGCTGAAGCTGGAAGAACACCGTCTGCAGGATGCAGTGAAACTGGTGACCCACAAGCCCGGCGATGTGGTAAAGGCAGGCTGCTTTACTGTCGAATTTATCCACGTGAACCACTCTATCGCCGACGCGGTGGCTTTCGCCATTCACACCCCGGTAGGTACTGTGGTGATGACCGGCGACTTCAAAATCGATACCACCGCCAAGGATGGTATGATCAATCTGACCCGGTTCGGCGAACTGGGTAATGCGGGTGTTTTGGCGCTTCTGTGCGACTCCACCAATGTGGAGCGCCCCGGCTATACGCCTAGCGAAAATGTCGTGGCAGAGGGCTTGGATCGGCAGTTCAAGAACTGCGACAGCCGGATCATCGTCACCACCTTTGCCTCCAATATGCACCGCATCCAGGCGGTTTTGGCTACCGCCCACCGCTATGGCAGAAAAGTTGCTGTCACCGGACGGAGTATGGAAAATATGCTGAAAGTGGCTCAGGATTTGGGTTATATCAAGCTCCCCGCCGGGGTTTTGGTGGACCTGGCCGCTACCAAGAGCCTGCCCAAAAACAAAGTTGTAATTGTTTCCACCGGCTCTCAGGGCGAGAACATGTCCGCTCTGTACCGGATGGCTTTCTCCACCCACAAGCAGGTGGATATCCAGGCCGGTGACCGGATCATCATTTCCGCATCCGCCATTCCCGGCAACGAAAAAGCTGTCTCCCGGATCATCAACGAGCTGTACCGGAAGGGTGCTGAGGTGGTTTATGAAAAGAGCGAGGGATTGCATGTATCCGGCCACGCCTGCCAGGAAGAGCTGAAGATCATTCACGCCCTGTGCAAGCCCAAATTCTTCCTGCCTGTTCACGGCGAACAGCGGCATTTGCAAATTCACGGCAAACTGGCCACTATGGTTGGATTGCCTCCCAAGAATGTGCGTATCGGTGAGATTGGCACTGTATTTGAATTCACCGGCAAAACCTGCAAAAAAAACGGCACTGTACCTGCTGGCAAGGTCTTTGTTGACGGCACCGGTGTGGGTGATGTGGGCAGCGTGGTCCTGCGGGATCGCAAGCACCTGGCCCAGGACGGTATGATCGTGGTATGCGTCAATATCAGCGGTCTGGACGGAGAGATCGTATCCGGCCCGGATATCATCACAAGAGGCTTTATCTATGTGAAGGAATCCGAGGAGCTGATGGAGGAACTGCGGAACGTGGTGCTGGAAGCTATCGACCGCTGCAGCCGCAAGCGCATCCGGGATTATGCCACCTTAAAATCCGCTATCAAGAATGACTTGAGCGGCCATCTCTATAAAACCACCAAGCGCAATCCCATGATCCTGCCTGTCATTACGGAAGTTTAAGAAAAAGACGAGGGAATCAAGCCTTTTTGTTAGAACAGCGTGGTAATCCAATAAATAATACCATACACCACCCTCGCAACTGTACCATAAACGATTACAGGGCCTGCAATTTTGAACATATTTGCGCCGATGCCCAGGATATATCCTTCTGCAACTGTCAAGTTAGGACCCATAAGTTTTTTAATATTGATTTTTCTCCGATAAAGTGTTATACTAACTATGCCAAACCAACTGAATAATGCAGAAAGTTTATTTTTATAGGGGATATTATACCCTTTTACGACCATAAACTGAATTTGATAAAAATGCAAATTCTGGTTCTGTGGTTGTAAAGGATACTTTCTGCAGAGTTGATTTGGCGACTATCGGAGTTTGCATTTTTTGTGCGGTTACTTCGGTAGCCGCACTTTTTATTTTAAGGAGAGATTTTATGTTAGCAGAAGTACAACCAGTCGGTAGTAATGGAACTGTGGTTTTCGTTACCATCCTCCCTTTCATTCTACTAATCGGACTAATCGGATTTATGGGTTATTTTATTATTAAACTTCTCAAAACACACTTTGCAAATGTACGAACCGGAAAATCCAGAAAGTTCAATCGTGTATTTCTTATACTATGTGCCTTAGGCATACTGATTGAATTCTTACTCATCAGCTTTATAAATGCTTGGGATTTTCGCTCTTCTGAGATCATACCTTCCATGATTCTCTTATTCATTCTTGGTATCATTACACAGTGTCTTTACTTTATTCCCTACCTCGTAGCTAACAAAAAAGGGCATCCTCAAGAAACAGCCATTTTCATTTTGAATCTATTCGCAGGATGGACTATTATCGCTTGGATTATTGCATTGGTTTGGGCGTTTACGCAACCTAAAATTACAAACTCACAACAAGCCCTTATAGGCAATGCTGATGAACTATTAAAATATAAACAACTCCTTGATAATGATGTAATATCTCAAGAAGAATTTGACACGAAGAAAAAGCAAATTCTTGATATGTAAACAAAAGGCTTGACCGATTTGGTCAAGCCTTTTGTGTTATTTTCGGATGGTGTGCATCAATCCGTCGGAGCCTTCCTCTACGTGGAGAACGAAGTTAAATTTATCCCCCTCCACACTAAGCCAGAAGTCTTCCTCCGGGAATATGGGATTATTGGGGTCGAAGAATTTGGCGCCGCTGGTTTGCTTGCATTCTTCGATACCTTTCTGCAGATCGATAGGTGTACCCTCCACCAGGGCCTTGGCGGCTTTTGCACCCTCGATCAGCTCAAGAATCGAATATTCATCCTACTCTCCGAACTTGATATTGATGCCACCGGAGCTGTCGCCGTCCTTGACCTTGATGTAGGGATTGATGCGTGCAGCAGTGTTAATTACCGGCATGGACTGGATATACACCTTACCGGGGCCGGTAATTGTAGTATGGAACAGACCCTCACCGCCCAGGAAGATATTCTTTGCGCCCTGGACCATCTGAATATCCATGGTGCAGCTTTCGCTCATAGCGGCAAGGTAGCCGGTGTCCACCACGATGCTCTGGCCTGCTGCCAGTTCGTATTCTTTGCAATGGCCGTCAATTTCCAGGAAGACCATACCGTCGCCGGTGATTTTCTGCATAATAAATCCTTCACCGCCAAAGAAGCCTTTGCCCAGCTTCTTTTGGAAATACACAGACAGCTCCAGGCCCTTTTCCATTGCCAGGAAGCCACGCTTCTGCACGATAATGCCGTTACCGGGGGTCACCTGGTAAGGGATAATGCTGCCAGGGAAGGAAGATGCAAAGGCAATCATTCCAGTGCCGCCCATCGCGGTATATTCATTCATAAACAGAGATTCGCCGGAGAACATTCTGCCAAGCATCTTTTTGATACCGCCGCCGGTATTGGTGTCCATTTTTATATTGGGGGACATCCAACTCATAGCGCCGCTTTCGGTGCAGAGGCTCTGGCCCGCTTCGGGATAGCAGATGACTACAGGCAGGTTGCCGCCTTCGATTTCGTATTTGATCATATCCATTCTATCCTTTCTGTTTTATTTTGCTATTTTTAGTATAGCAAATGATTTAAGGGTTTTCAACATCACGCAGGTACTGATTTAAAAGATTCAGCGTTTTCTTTTTATCCGCCGACCACAACGGCGCAATCAGGTCCTTTTTGGCGCCGTCGCCGGTGATACGGTGGACAACGGTTTCTGCCGGCAGAACTGCGATACAGGCCTTTAGGATTTCGCCATATTCTTCCAGGGTCAGGGCTGTTACTTTGCCGGCTTCATATTCGTTTGCTATGCGGGTGTTTTTGAGAATGTGCAGCAGGTGGAATTTCACCCCGTCCGTGCAGCAGGCCACTGCATAGCGGGTGGTTTCCACTGGATTGTCGGCAGGCAGGCCGATGATGATATGGGTGATCACTTCTATGCCTGCGTTTTTCAAGCGGGAAACGGCATCTGCGTAAACTGCGGTTTTGTAGCCACGGTTGATGTAGTCCGCTACCCCATCGTCAGCAGTTTGCAGGCCCAATTCCACCGTGACAGGCTTGATTTTGTTCAGTTCTTTCAGTAATTCTATGGTGCTGTCGGGCAGGCAATCCGGGCGGGTGGCAATATTCAAGCCCACGATATAATCCGGGGCGATAGCCTCATAAAAGAGGGTTTTCAGGCTGTCATAGGGGGCGTATGTATTGGTGAAGGACTGAAAATAGGCGATGTATTTTCCGTCTTTGATCTTGTCGGCTACCCGCTTTTTCGCCTGTTTCAACTGGACAGCAATGTCGGTTCCGTGTTCGGCAAATTCCCCGCCACCCAGGGCAGAGCAAAAGATACAACCGCCGGTGGACACAGTACCGTCCCGGTTGGGGCAGGTAAAGCCCCCGTCTAAGGATAGCTTATACACCTTGCAGTCAAATTTTTCCTTGTAATAATCATTTGCGGTTTTATACATAACATCACCTGCTTTTTACTCTTCAATTATAATAGCAACATATCAAAATCGCAATATATTTGCTGAATGAAATGATAAAGGCTTGACCGATTGGCCAAGCCTTTATCATTTCATTTTCTCGATCAATTCCAAAAGCCACTTGGGACTTTTTTGTCCTATAGTCTGCAATTCTCCGTTTTTATACTTTGCAACAGTAACAAAACCGTTGTCGTTATCGTAAAAAGTAGCTTCGTTACAATATGGCAAGACTGTCAGCAGATCCTCAAACCGTTTGGAAAAGCGATTGGCCACAGTATCGGTGTTGATATTATGACCACCTCTTTTTACCCGGTTTTCAATGCGGAGCAAGCTTTCCTCCATGGTATCAAGACCGACATAGTACAATCGAATATAGTAGTCCTTTGCGATCGCCCGCTTGATCGTGTCGAGCGTCTTTCTGCCGGAAAGGGTCGTTTCCTGGGTGAAACAAATCTCCTTTTCCAAGCACTCATCAATCAGAGCAATGGCTTTCTTACCGCCCTCCAGCAAATTGCCACTACAACCAGCCGTGATCTTATCCACATCTATAATTTTTCCGAGGTTGTCGATCTCTGTCCGCAAAACACCGGTCAAGCTGCTTTTTCCGCAACCATTAACACCGGCAACGATGGTGTATGTTTTCACAAAACACACTCCCTTTACATGAATAGTACTTGCATTATAGCACAGCATGAGCTTTTTTGCAACACTTCTGCTTGTGTCAACTTAGGACCCATATATTCGTGTTCCATTAGAGAATTTTTTCTTGCTATTTCTCCAAAATAGTGTTATAATATTTAAGCCAAACCAACCTAATAATGCAGAAAGTTTAATTTTTTTAGGGATATTATACTCTTTTAACCCATAGAATGAATTTGATAAAAATGCAAATTCTGATTCTGTGGGTATAAAAGTATATGCTTTCTGCGGAGTTGGTTTGGCGACTATCGGAGTTTGCATTTTTTGTGCGGTTACTTCGGTAGCCGCACTTTTTATTTTATGGAGGTTTTATATAAAAAAGACTACACTATTTGCTGCCCCTAATTCTCATCATTCTATTGGCTGTCATACTGTCCAGAAAAGCTTATGCAGCAACAGTAGATTCCGGTACTTATGGTAAGAATATAACATGGACACTGGACAGCAATGGAACTATGACAACCTCCGGCACCGGCGAGAGGGGTGACCTTGGGGAAGAAGAGCGTGATCACTGGTGGAATATAAAAAATTCAATCAAAACAGTTGTCATTAAAGAGGGCATTACCAGTATCGATGTTTCGGCATTTAGTAACTGCACCAACTTATCCAGTATCACTATTCCCAAAAATGTTACAAGCATTGACATTCAGGCTTTTGAGCAATGCTCTAGCCTAGGTGGATTTTGGGTAGACGAAGCAAACCCCCAATACAGCAGCGATCAATATGGTGTGTTATTTAGCAAGGACAAAACCAAACTTCTAAAGGCCCCTCAAACTCTTACCGGAAGCTATACCGTCCCGGATGGAGTAACAACACTTGGCGCACTTACCGACTCCGATTCTTCTAACCCCGCTTTCAATGATTGTACCAAGCTAACCAGTGTTACACTACCTGATAGCGTAAATGTAATTGATATCGCTGCATTTGCAGGCTGCAGCAGTTTAACTAAGGTTAATATTCCCAATGGTGTAAAAAAGATAGATTATATTACCTTTATGAACTGCACCAGTTTAACATCCATTACCATCCCAGATAGTGTAACAGATATAAGTAATTATGTTTTCAGCGGTTGCAATAATTTAACCCAAATCACCCTTGGGAAAGGCATACAGACGATTTATGCGAATGCCTTTTGGGGGTGCGACAAACTATGGCATGTGCTTTATACCGGAACAGAGAACGAATGGAACAATATCAATTCTGACCCACAAGGTTATGGAGATTATGAAGGCAACGAATCATTACTATCAGCTACTCGTCATTATAACTGCACAGGAAATGAGATTCTTGACCTAACAAACAAAAAATGTAGCATCTGCCTTGCCAACTGCAACCACAACTGGGATAGCGGCAAGGTAACCAAGGTGTTTAAAAAATGCTATTCTCTGACCCCAAAAGAATGCCGCAAAGGGCGAAATCGCAGCTAACACAAAAAGGAGAAACCTATGTCACGGACGAGTATAAAAGGGGATCTGTTTGCGATACTCAGTGCGGTCATCTAAGGATGTCCATTCGTATTTATAATGAAGGTGTCAACCCACCCTCGTGTGTTTGCGTAATGTGATCGGCGCTTCTCTGATGATTGCGGTCGCCGATGCCAAACAAGCAAAAAAAGCGTGATGAGAGGTACTCTCATCACGCTTTTTTATCGATATACGCGTAAGGCCGTGTCGTGCATCAGGTTGGTCAGTTCGGTGTCGGTGAAATAGCCTGACTCGCGCACGGTATCGATCAGTGCCTTGTAACTCAAATGTTTGAACACACCGGGGCAATCGGTCCCCCACATCATGTGATCCGCGCCGACAATGTCCATCACCGCGCGCAGATACGGGTAGTGGTTGCCGTGTTCATTCGGGTGCAAACTTGCGGTGTCAAAAAACACGTTGTCTCGCGCTAGTTGCCGAATATACGCAAGGCGCTCATCGTTATGCCCGTCGGTGTTGGACGGGAACAACGAATGTGCCACCACAAAGGTCAGGCGCGGATGACGGGAGAGCATGGTGAGCAAACGGTCAATGCGAAAACTCGCCGTCCCCCACGTACCCGTGTCCACCGTCACGGTGATACCGCGTTCTTCGCACTGCGCGAGATAGCGGTCGATTGGCGGTGCGGTCAGATCGAAATCGGGGTGATACCCCGTGAGTCCGAAATGTTCGCTAAGATCGAGTTTGAGACTGCGAAACCCCAACCGATCGGTGAGGTTATCGAAAATGCGGTCGGCCTCGGCACAATACGGGTCGAACGCGCCCACACCGACAAAACGATCGGGAAACCGCGCGACCGACGCGGCAATAAATGCGTTTTGCAACCCATAGTTGGGACTTTGCAACAACACCGCGCGGTGCACATCGGCCTCATCCATCAACCGAAGCAGTGTTTCGGGCATAAATTCCTTGTTGCCGTGTTCGGGGCGAAGCAGTTGTTCCACGTCGCCGTTGGCCCATTCCACCATACCACCGCCCAGTGCACGTGCTTCACCGCGCGGACCAAACCCCGTCAGGTGTTCATAAATGTGTGCGTGTGCATCGATGATGTTCACCGCCGCCACCCCTTTGCCGTTGATGCTACCAGTATACCACGCCCACGGCAAAAACGCAATAGATTCTTGCAGTGGGTCGATGGGGGCATCGACCCCTACACAAATTGCGTGGATTTCGTAGGGGCGGATGCCCACATCCGCCCGAGAGCCCCTTTTACACAAAGGGGCTTCTATCGTTAAAATAATGTTGTTACCCAATAAATAACCCCATACACCACACTTGCTACCACGCCGTAGACGATAATAGGTCCGGCGATGGGGAGCGAGCCGACTGCCACCGGTGGCGGAAGGAAGGAGGCGAGCGAGTGGCCGCGGTCGACAGATGCCAAGGAGCGCCGTCGACGCAGGCAGATGTCGGGCACCGCAACAGGAGAACATCTTCGCGCCGACGCCCAGGATGAAGCCTTCTGCTTGTGTCAACTTAGGACCCATTACTTCGTGTTCTATTAGGACCCATAAAAAAACTGCCTACTAAACAAAGTAGGCAGTTTTATTTATAATGCGGCTTTGAATTGTTAGTCAAGCCCAAAATATAGTCAGTAGAAGTTTTGTATAACTTAGCAAGACGAATCAACACATCTGTGGGTAAATCTCTTAACCCTCGCTCATAGCGGCTATACTGCGATTGCTTCATTCCCAAGTAATCCGCTATCTGCTGCTGTGTAAAATCGTGATCTTCACGCAAATCCCTTAATCTTGCGTAATAATTGTCCAAATTTACACCAACTTTCATAACCATTTGGTGTTGACATCGTATCATAATTATGTTATATTTTAGCTATCTTAGAACCGTTCGGTTATATATTATTTAAAAGGGGGTATCACTATGTTTTGTAACATTGGTGGTAAAATTAAGGGACTTGCGCGAATCATTTTTATTATTGAGGCCGTTTTTGCAGCAATTGCAGCATGTATTTTCCTTTTTGATGAAGATACAATCTTGATTGGTTTCCTTATACTTATTGGTGGATTCCTGAGTGCCTGGATCAGCACCTGGATTTTATTTGGATTTGGCGAACTGATTGAAAAAACAACAGAAATCGCCAACAACACAAAGACTACCACTGCAACAGCCGCTCAACGGACAGAGAACTTCTCTGCCGAACAGTGTGAAAATGTCGATAGCGATATTAATGTCGTTACCGATAATAATGTTACCGATCCACAGCCCCAAACAGGAATATGTCAGTTGTGCAATAGCGAATCGCATTTAACATATTGTAAAATCAAAGATAATTTAGGCATAAGATATCGCAATATTTGCGACGAATGCATTGCCAAACACAATGCAATTCCTGCAAAAAAATAACAAAAAGCGGGCGGCAGATTGCCGCCCCTATATTATGGTGCCTAGCCAGTAGATAAATCCATACACAACACTGGCACTTACGCCGTAGACGATGACAGGGCCGGCGATAGTGAACATCTTCGCGCCGACGCCCAGGATGAAGCCTTCTGCTTGTGTCAACTTAGGACGCAGTGTTTTTTGTCGAATTAGCTCAAATTCTTTCGATATAACTCAGATGATAGGGATTTACATCAATACACAGTAAAAAAAATATTTACATTGATTCGTTCATATGGTATAATTTATACCGATTTAATTGCGGAGGTATGAACTATGAACGTTATTGTTCATTCCGGCTCCGATGCCGTTTTTCCTTTTATTTCCTTTATACCTGAGAGCACAAGCGAACGTCCTGCGTTGATCGTTCAACTGCACGGCGCCGGTGAACGTGGAAACGGTGACGCTGATTTGGACAATGTTTTAAAACATGGATTTTCACATATTGTAAACGATAACAATCTTAAGGACTGCATCCTCGTAATGCCCCAATGTCCCTCTGATTCTTTTTGGGTAGCAAAAATTGAAAGTCTTAAAGCATTTATCGACCGAATTGTAAGCCTCTATAACATCGACACCAGCAGAATCTACCTCTGCGGTTTGAGTATGGGCGGTTTCGGAACCTGGTATACTGCTATGGCGTATCCCGAATTATTCGCAGCAATTGCACCTTGTTGCGGCGGCGGAATGGCGTGGAATGCGGACGTACTAAAAATGCCGATCTGGACTTTTCACGGAAAAGAGGATGCAGTAGTATCACCTAATCAGACACTCGAAATGATTGAGAAATTGAAAGATATTAATCCAAATTTCAAGTACACATTATATGATGGTATAGGACACGATTCTTGGATAAAGGCATTTTCCGAAGAATTACTCGAGTGGCTTTTAGCCCAATGTAAATAACGAAAAAGGCTTGCAAAATGCAAGCCTTTTTGTCATAACATTTGCATTATCCAATAAATCAAGCCATAAACCACAGAAGCGGCCACTCCATACACAATCACTGGTCCTGCAATTGTAAACATCTTTGCGCCAACGCCTAAGATGAAGCCTTCTGCTGGTGTCAAGTTAGGACCCATATATTCGTGTTCTGTAAGGACCCAATTCTAAAATAATTTACTTCAACCCGGAAATATGTTATTATAAGAAAAAGGAGGTTGGTATTATGGAGTATGTTGTGATTCCCGATACTGCAATCTTTGCCATTAATATCGGCAGGCAGGATAATGAATCAAGCAATATTGTATATCGTGATGAAAATGGTAGATTGCACTCTATTGATTTTGAAATCTGCGCTGCCAATTATTCGGCCGAACATAATACCGCATCCAAGAACTGTATTGGCGAGCGAAACAGAAAGGAACTCTACTTCATCTTCTATACCAGCGGTATTAAGACTAAAGTAGTATTCGAAAAAATCCAAGTAGGTAATATTCTCCGCTATCATCGTTTGAGTGGTTCCATCGTAACCCGCTTTCTCGAATTGCGGAATTCTATCATCAAAACAAAGTATACAACTCATGCGCTATCATGGGAAGAAGGGTTATGACCCATACCGGTCATAGCCCTTCTTCTTTACAGTATTGTTGTTATCCAATAGATTAAGCCATAAACTACCGATGCAGATAC
>JAFZDL010000031.1 GCA_017561205.1 Oscillospiraceae bacterium
CAGAAAACTATGTGAAGGACACCTTCAGCCCCTGCTGGATGCTGAACCCGAACTATCACGGCAAGGGTTACGCATATGAAGCGGCGAAGGCCTTCTTCGACTACCTGTTCTATCAGAAGGGTGCCCGGCGGATCTATGCTTACACCGAGGACTACAACCTGTCCTCTCAGCATTTGTGCGAGAAGCTGGGAATGCGCCGGGAGGGCCTTTTCCGGGAGTTCGTCTCCTTCGTCAATGATGCCGATGGTAATCCCATTTACGAGAATACATATCAGTATGCTATCCTGAAGAAGGAATGGGATGCAACATGAACAGGCACGAGTTAGCTGCCTACCTGACAGATACCTACGGTACTGTAGGAGAGCATCTTTTTGCTAAGTACCCCAGTTTTCTGGTGTTCCGGCACAGTGGAAACAGGAAATGGTTCGCCGTGATCATGGATGTCCCCAGAAAGAATCTGGGTCTGACCGGCGAAGGCGAAATCAGTGTGGTGAATCTGAAATGCGATACCAGACTGATTGGCTCTTTCCGCATGGAGCCTGGCATCTTCCCCGGTTGGCACATGAATAAGGCCCATTGGCTGACAGTGGCGTTGGACGGATCGGAGGACGGGGAAAAGATACGGTTTTTGGTGGATATGAGTTATGAATTGACGAAAAAATGAGGAAGCAAGTGCTTCCTCATTTTTTATTTCAGATATCCTCTAATCTTTCTCCAATCTGCCAACTGCTTTTCCAAATCTGTACTTTTCTTGCTGTTACGATTCAGAGTACCCATTGCGCCACAATGGGCGAGAGCAAAGACATAAGCAGTTTTTCCATTTTCCAGAGTAACTGAAACAGGGTTGCTCGAGCTCTCAATGTATGCGTTGTAATTCTTAATGCTGGGGGAGAGCTTTATATCAAAGGCAGATAGTACACCCTCAAATGTAGAACGTCCAAGACAAAGGATTACCTCGGGTTCAATGATATCTACCAATTCCTTGAAATACCTCTTATCCTGCTTTGCCCAAGCTTTTTTGTATCCACCGCTAAGCCCCTTGTTACGGTAGCCGAGAACAAGATTTGTAAAAAACAGATCCGGACATGGTCTGGTAATAATATAGTCCAATTCCTTGAATAACTTTACTAAATTTTCATCTGTTGGGCTAGGATTGTTGCTCAGATAATTGTATTCGTCATTCTTGTTTGCTTTCCGAACCTGTTCTATGGTTGGCTGATAGTTGGGATCCCAAGGGCACCCCCAGTCCTGACCAACCAACATGATATGTGCATCTAAATTCCCTCTACCTTGCCAATATGTCCATAAATTGATTTCTTCACAATCATCGAACCAGTAAAAGCAAAGACCCTCTTCATTTTCTAGGTCTTTGACGGTAGGGTAGCTTTTCTTGACACGGGAAACCAGATCGGCATATGCATGCTCTTTATTCATATGCATGAAATTACCCTCTTGTCATTTGATAATTTGCAGTTAATTCCAGATATCCACGTTCGTTATGTGCAATGTCTGCCCATTCCAAAATGGCAGCCATTGCAAACACGGGATCGAAAACAGATTCTCCATCGCGTTTCCCCGCATAATATTTAGCAATCGCACCAACTACCGTGGTTTCTTCGCAACGGGGTTGTCCTAGCTTTGCATTACGGCCAGCACCTTTGTCAGCTTTTCCGCCTTGTCTTTCCAGAAGATCAACAATTACATCGAATACATCGTAAGTATACGGAGGCTTTATGGGCAATTGATCACAAAGGGTCACTATAATAAGGATAGAAAGGTCGTGAAAATACAAAACAGGAGGTTACACACATGAGGAAGCAGGAGCAAAAGGGTAAAATCACAGCATTGTACGAAAGGTTATCTCACGACGATGGGCGGTCTGACGAGAGCGTGTCCGTAGAAAATCAAAAGCGCATCCTGGAGGACTACGCCCGAAAAAATGGCTTCACTAATGTCCGCCACTTCACCGATGACGGGGTGCGGGGAACGACCTTCAAGCGGCCCGGCCTGGACGCTATGGTGGACGAGATACGGGCCGGAAATGTGGCTACCGTCATTGTCAAAGACCAGAGCAGAATAGGCCGTGACGTGGTGGAGGTCGGCTTGCTCAAACGCACCTTTGACGAGTACAACGTCCGCTTTATCGCCGCCAATGACAACCTGGACACCGCCAATGGATTTGATATTATGTCCATCTTCCGGGATGTGATAAATGAGTGGTACGTTGCTGACACCAGCCGCAAAATCAAGACCGTTTTCAAGTCCAGAATGGAAAAGGGCCTGCGCTGTTCGGGGGCCGTCCCCTATGGCTATCTCGCCTCAAAAGAAGAAAAGGGCGAGTGGGTGATCGACGAGGAAGCTGCCGCCGTTGTGCGCCGCATCTTTCAGATGGTCATGGACGGTCAGAGCGTCAACGGCATCGCCCGAACGCTGCGGGCCGAGCAAATCCCCATCCCTTCCGAACACTGGAAGCGTATCGGCTGTCCTGTTCGAGCCAACAGCTACCGCGACCCCTACGCATGGTCTGCCACCACCCTGGGTTATATTCTTAAAAGGCCGGAGTACCTGGGGCGCAAGGTGCTGGGCAAGACTGTCTGTGAGAACTACAAGACTAAAAGCACCCGCAGGACAATGCCAGAGGAACAATTTGTATTTGAGGGAGCCGTCCCCGCCATCATTGACGAAGAAACGTGGCACAATGTTCAGCGTTTGCGGGAAACCAAGCGCCGGACACCCAAGCGGAGTAATGCCCCTAACCGTTTAACCGGACTGCTCTACTGTGCCGACTGCGGCGCAAAGCTGACCCACCACAACAGTCTTGTCCAAGGCAAGTACATTGACGATGCTTTCACCTGTTCCAGATACCGGGCACCTATGGAGGATTGCACCATTCACTATGTTGCCACGCAAAAGCTGGAAGCGGCGATCCTCTCCGCCATCCAGCGGATAAGCTGGTATGTCCGCAACAACGAGCAGGAGTTTGTTCAGCGGGTTCGAAAGGCATCCAGTCTGCGCCAGGAGGAAGCAGTCAAGGATTGCCGGAAACAGATTGTCCAGGCGAAGAAGCGCCACGCCGAACTGGACGGACTGGTGAAGAAGCTGTACGAGGCCAACGCCACGGGCAAGCTGCCGGATAAGCATTTCAGCCGTCTCCTTGCCGAGTATGACGAGGAACAGGCCGCGCTGGAAGCCTCCATGACGGAGTGGCAGGGCTTGCTGGACAACTGGAACGCCGACCGGGTGAGAATGACGGAGTTTATCGACCTTGCCAAGCGGTACACCGATTTTTCGGAACTGACTACGCCCATTCTCAATGAGTTTATCGAGAAAATCGTTGTCCATGAGGGCAACGGACGGGGAAAGCAGCGCCGTCAGCGGTTAGATTTCTATTTCAATTTCATTGGCGCGTTTGAGGTTCCCGCCGACATTGTGACCCCGATGGAGCAGGAGGAAGAACGCCGCCAGCAGGAGGAACAGGCAGAGAAAGAGGAACGCTCCCAGGTGCTTGCCCAGGTTCGGTATGAGAGGTACAAGCAGGAGCGCCGGGAGTTTACCGCGAGGAAGCGGGCGGGCCTGTTGACCCCGGAGGAACAGGCGGAGGAAGAACGGCGGTTAGAGCGCAATCGGGCCTATCAGCAGAAGCAACGCGACAAGAAAAAGGCCAGTCAGCCAGAGAAGCCTCGCAAACGCTCACTGAAGGAACTCGCCAAGCTGGATGGAGCCGATCTCACCCCGGAGGAAGCGGAGCGGCTTGCGGCGCACCGCCAGAAGAAAGCCGAGCAGCACAAAGCGTGGCGTGACAGGCAGAAGTCCGCACAGCCCCCGAAGCCCCAACAGCGGACGTTGAAAGAACTTGCCAGATGTGCCGAGGCAGGTTTGCCTCTCACCCTAGAAGAAGCGGAACGGCTGGAAGCCCATCGCAATCGGAAAAAGGCGGCTTTGCAGGATTTGAAAGCCCGCGCCGAAACCGACCCGGTAGCGGCGGCAGAGTTGGCGCAGCAGAGAGCGCAACAGTCAGAAGCGGTAAAGAAGTCCCGTCAGAAAATGTATGCGGACGCTGCCGCCGGAGATCCCGAAGCCCAGGCCCGGTATGAACGTATGCTTGCCGCGAGGCGGGAGAACTACCACAGGAAGAAACAGGCAGAAGCCGAAGCTGCTCAAGTCAGCTAACGTAGATACAGAAAACGCCAGGGACAACGATAGTCCGTGGCGTTTTTGTCATTACTGCCGTTCCAGCAAATCCATATATTTCTGACGTTCGCCCTCCGGGACTTTCAGCGCCGCCATAGCCTGTTCAATGGTCAGCCCCATCGTTTCCATGAGGTTTTTGATAGAGGACAAGATACCTTTAGCAACGCCTTTTTCCTCAACGCCCTTGCTCAAATTACACATGACCGACACCTCCCTTTCCATTGTCTGCGTCATTTGAATGTCGTAATCGTCCTGCAAAATTTTCCGCTTTTCCGCCTCGCTGGTTTCGTTGGAGAGAAGCACATCCAGCATCCGCAATACGCCGTCATAATTTGACCCATCCGGCCCGCCAAGGCACAGCATGATGATGGACAGCAAATCATAATTCCTGATGGGTTCTTTGCCCTCGCCGACCAGATATTCTTCCACCAGCCGATACCGGGTAATGGTGTTCTCTCGATACTGCGGCGGTTTCATGCAAATCCAGATGGAGTAGACCTTCTTGATTTTCTCATAATGGGAGCCAGTGAACTCCCTGCCGTACTGGGAAGAAATCATGCGGCAACAGTAGTATATGCCACGCTTTATCAGCGGATAGCCGGGGTAAAAATCGTTCTGGGCCTCCACGTTGATGATGAGGGCAATTTGTTCCTCGGAGTCGGGAACGATGGCGCGGAAGCGAATGTCATAGGTGACTGTCCCCTCGCGCACCGATTTGTCCTCGGTGTCCATGCCGCTGATGACTGTGCCACCCTCGTCCGGCAGCACCGGGACGGCGGACACCTGGGGTTGGCCCTCAATGTACTTCTCGGCAATATCATTGACATCGCAATCCTTGTATTCTTCCAGGCAGGACTTCATAATCCGCGCCAGGATTGCCTTTTCAGACAGGACACGCTTACAGGCGGCATCATAACCCGCGCTGTCATCTGTGACGTGCAGTCCCTGGGCGATTGTCGTTTTGAGCTCCACCATCCTCACCTTCTTTCGTTTCATTCTACCACAGCTTTGCCAGCGCGTCCACTTCTTTTTTGAAAAGAGTTGCGTATGGCGTATACACGAGAGAGATATGGAGGTGCAGTGACAGAAAAAATTTATCTTAACAGGGTTGCTTTTGGGAATTTGATATGCTATACTATAAAAAAAATCCAAGCAAAGGAGTTTATCAATATGCGGCAAGGTATTCTTAAATAAAATTTGATAATGGGAACAAAGACAAACGTCCTCAAGGAGAGGGCTTGGTTTTTGTACCCAATTTAAGAATACTTTTGCCTTTTCATTTCATATCGTGATAGACAACGGCCAGCCTTGGCCGCAGTTTTCATGTGTGTCCTACCTATCATCCCCAGCGGTAAAAGTATTTGTCGCTGGGGATTTTTGCGCCCTTCTGGGCCTTGTATGGAGGACAATCATATGAAAATCATCAATATTGGCATTCTTGCTCATGTAGACGCAGGTAAGACGACCTTGACGGAGAGCCTGTTATATACCAGCGGAGCAATCGAGGCGCCCGGCAGTGTGGATCAGGGAACAACGAGAACGGACACCATGTTTTTAGAGCGGCAGCGTGGAATCACCATTCAAACGGCGGTCACTTCCTTTCAGTGGCACGATTGTAAGGTCAACATTGTGGATACTCCTGGGCATATGGATTTCTTAGCGGAGGTCTATCGCTCCCTTGCCATTCTTGACGGAGCGATTTTGGTTGTTTCTGCAAAAGACGGCGTTCAGGCGCAGACCCGTATTCTGTTTCATGCTCTGCAAGTAATGAAAATCCCAACTGTTATCTTTATTAACAAAATCGACCAGGACGGGATTGACCTGCCAGGTGTGTATCAGTCTATCCGAGATAAGCTCTCCGCAAATATGATTATTAAGCAGAACGTGCAGCTTTCCCCGGATATATCCATCATGGAAAACATGGGGCTGGAGAATTGGGATACCGTGATTGCGGACTGTGATGAATTGTTGGAGAAATATATTGCCGGAGAACCAATGGACAAAGAAGAACTTCTGCGGGAGGAAAACAGGAGAATCCAAAGCGTCTCTCTGTTTCCGGTCTATCATGGCAGTGCCAAGGTAAACTTGGGAATCCGACAACTCATTGAAGCGGTCACAGATACATTCCAATCACCCACCGGGCAGAACAGCTCTGAATTGTGCGGAACTGTGTTCAAAGTTGAGTACGCAAACCAGAGCCAACGCCTTGCCTATCTGCGGTTGTATAGCGGTACGCTTCATTTGCGGGATTCCGTAGCCTTGGCAGGGAAAGAAAAACTGAAAATTACGGAAATGCGTATCCCCTCAAAGGGTGAGATTGTCCGAACAGAGATTGCCCATGCGGGCGAGATCGTCATTGTACCCTGCGACAGTTTGCGGCTGAATGATGTGCTGGGAAACAAACTGCTGCTGCCCCGTGAAACGTGGAGCGACAATCCTCTCCCTTTGCTGCGGACAACAATTGCACCAGAGAAACCAGAACAGAGGGAACGCTTGTTAAACGCCTTGACAGAAATTGCGGATACCGACCCGCTTCTGCGCTATGAAGTAGACGCTGTGACCCATGAGATCATTCTCTCCTTTTTGGGCCGGGTACAATTGGAAATTATCTCTGATCTTCTGGTGGAAAAATATCAGCTCAACACAACTGCAAAAGAACCTACCGTCATCTATATGGAGAGGCCATTGAAAGCGGTAAGTCACACCATTCATATCGAAGTGCCGCCCAATCCATTCTGGGCGTCCATCGGGCTGTCCGTCACCCCTCTCCCCCTTGGCACCGGAGTGCAGTATGAGAGCAAAGTTTCCGTTGGATACTTGAATCAGAGTTTTCAAAACGCTGTATTGGATGGTATCCGCTACGGTCTGGAACAAGGCGTGTATGGATGGAAGGTAACGGACTGTAAAATCTGTTTTGAGTATGGGCTTTATTATAGTCCGGTCAGCACTCCCGCAGACTTTCGGTCATTGGCACCTATTGTATTGGAGCAGGTGTTGAAAAAGGCGGGGACGCAGCTATTGGAACCATATCTTTCTTTTACACTCTATGCGCCGCAGGAATATCTCTCCAGAGCTTATCATGACGCACCAAAATATTGCGCGAGTATTGAAACGACCCAGGTTAAAAACAGCGAGGTGATTTTTACTGGCGAAATCCCTGCCCGCTGTGTGCAAGAGTACCGCAATGACCTCACCTTTTATACAAACGGGAGAAGCGTTTGTTTAACAGAATTGAAGGGGTATCAAATCGCCAGCGGCGAACCAGTTTTTCAGCCACGCCGCCCAAACACCCGGATTGATAAGGTGCGCCATATGTTCAACAAAATTCTCCCATCAATGATGGACTTATAAAATCCCTTTGGAACAAAGGGCGCACTTCTATACATGGTCTGCGACCATGTATCGTGCGCTCTGCGAGGCTACGGCCCGGACTTCCGAAAGTCCGGGCCGTTTGCGTCGCTCCGCTCCGTACAAGGGGCTGCGCCCCTTGCGCCGCTTTGCGGCTATCCCTGCGCCCTCGCTGGAAAGGTACATCCGCTCTGCGTCTGCACCTTTCCAGCGAGGCTAAAACCGAATACCGTTACCCTTGACCGTTTACCCGACACAGCAGGTAGACGGTCTTTTGTTTTGCCAAGAAGGAGGTCAAACACGATGGACAAGTCACGCGAAGAATTAGAGAAAGAGTATGCTGAGGCCACCGCTAAGTTGGAGCAGTACCAGCACAGAGGCCAGCGGTATGAGAACCGCATCCGCTACTACACCCAAGGCGAAAGGAAGAAGCGAAACCACCGACTTATCACCCGTGGCGGAGCGGTGGAGAGTATCGCCCCGGAGGTGCGCGGCATGAGCGAAAGGGCCTTTTTTCTTTTGATGGAAAAGGTCTTTTCCCTGCCGGAAGTTGCCGCCCTGGTGAGCCAAGCCACTGACCAGCAGGAAAGCGGATAATTGGCCCTGTTCCATCTCCACGTTACCCAGGTCAAACGGAGCGCGGGACAGTCTGTTGTCACGTCCGCCGCCTACCGAGCCGGGGAGAAATTGTATAGCGAATACTATGGCGAGGTCAGCGACTACACCCACAAGGGCGGCGTGGTCTGCACAGACATTCTCCTGCCGCCCCAGGCCCCCAACCAGTACCAAGACCGCGCCACCCTCTGGAACGCCGTGGAGAAGGCCGAGCGCGGCAAGAAAGCCCAGCTTGCATATAGCTTTGACATTGCCTTGCAGAACGAGTTTTCATTGGAGGAAAACATCGCTCTTGCAAGGCAATTTGTTTCGGAGCAGCTTGTGGGCCGGGGCATGATTGCCGACTTTGCCATCCACCAGCCGGACAAGGAGGACGGCGGTATTCCTAACCCGCACTTTCATGTTCTCTGCCCCATCCGGCCCATTGAGCCAGACGGCAAATGGGGGTGCAAGCAGCGCCGCCGCTACCGTCTGGACGAGGACGGGAACCGCATTATGGGAGAGGACGGCAAGCCCCTCTTTGACGCTGTTCCCACTACCGACTGGGGAAGCCCGGAAACACTGGAACATTGGCGGGAGGCGTGGGCCGCTATGGTGAACGCCAAGTTTGAGGAAAAGGGGCTGACCTGCCGCATCGACCACCGCTCCTATGAGCGTCAGGGCCTTGACCTGCTGCCCACCGTCCATGAGGGCGTGGCCGTCCGCCAGATGGAGGCCAAGGGCATCCCCACCGACAAGGGCGATCTGAACCGCTGGATAAAAAAGGCCAACAACATTCTGCGGGATATTCGGAAGAAAATCGCCGGCCTGACGGATTGGATTAAGGCCATAAAAGAAGAATTGAGCAAGCCCCAGGCCCCGACCCTTGCCGCCCTGCTGACCGACTACTATGAGGGCCGGAACGCCGGAGCATGGAGCCGCAACGCCAGGATTGGAAATCTTAAAGGTTTTGCCGAGGCCATCAATTTTCTGACCGAGAGGGGCATCGCTACGCTGGAAGATTTAGAGACCCATATCGCCGCCCAGAGTGAACGAACGGAGGCCATCAACACATCCATGAAAGCGAAGCGTGACCGTCTGAACGAATTGAAGGAACTGCTTCGCCTTGTTGACCTCTACCGAGACACCAAGCCCGTCTATGACGAGTTGCAGGGTATCAAGTGGAAGGGCAAGCGGGAAAAATTCGAGAGGGAGCATGAGAACGAGTTGAGGACGTTCCACATGGCCCGCCGGAAGCTGGACAAGCACCGTTCCCCTGCTGGTAAAATCCCCGTTCATGCGTGGGAACAGGAACAGGCGAGGCTTCACCAGGAGTACACAGCCGAGTATGAGCAGTACAAGCCTATCCAAGACGATTTGCGGCGGCTTCAACAGGTGAAGCGGAACGCCGATGCTGCCATACACCAGCAGGAGCAGACCCAGCAGAAACGCCGGGAGGTGGAGCGGTGAACGGCATTCCCCGACTGACCTACCAGCAGTACCGAGCCGTCCGGCGGCTGGTGCATGACTGCTGCAATTATGACGGCGGCAACTGTCTTGCTCTTGATGACGGCTGGGAGCCTTGTGTCTGCGTCCAGAGTATCACCTATTCCCTGGTCTGTAAATGGTTCCGCGCCGCCGTCCTGCCAACAGACAAGGGGTTGTGTGCCGCCTTGCTCCACCGAGGACAGGCGCGGCCCTGTGCCGAGTGCGGGGCGATGTTCGTGCCGCGCTCCAATCGGGGCAAATACTGTGACGAGTGCGCCGCCAATGTGCGCCGGAGAAAGAAAGCTGCCAGCGAACGGGAACGCCGCAGGCGTGGACATTTAGAGGCTGAAAAGCCTTGCAATCAGGGGGCTTGTGGACAGTCCTCAAAGGGGGACTAATACATTCCCCTTCCCCCACTCCAACGTGGGCGGCAAAATGGCGCTCACGTGGATTAACTTTGATGAATGATGAAAGGAGAGCCTATGACCTACGACCCCAGCATGACGATCACCAGCACCATCCCCGCCCCGGAGGGGAGCGACAGCACCAGCAGAGAGGGCAAGGCCATCCCCCTGCCCGTGATGGCGGGCGGCAACGCTTCACCCGCCCCGGACGTACCGCCACCCGATATGGTAAAGACCGTTGGCGGTACGACCTTTGATATTTATTTCCATTTCAGCCAGACCAGCCGGGAAACCTTTACCGACAAGGTACTGCGCCTTATTCAATCCGATGTTGTAACCTCATAAAAATAATTTACTTTTTTCTCTATCCTTATTGACAAAACCCGAAAGGAATGATTTACCATCTGAACCATGTCGAATTTCATAGGGTTTACCGGTAAGAGAATGGACGATTGCTCGACCTCCGTTTTGCAAAATCTTTTCTCTGATAATTTCTGATGGCTTTTTGTTCATCTGATTATCCTCCTTTATGGTGTAATAGCAACCTTAATAACTCCATCCAGCTTGTTTTCAAAGAGATGGTAAGCCTCCTCGATATTCTCTAATCTGTAGCGGTGGGTGATCAGAGGGGTGGTATCGATCTTGCCTGCTTCGATGAGGGTAAGGATCTCGGCACAGTCGCAACCGTCGACACCGCCGGTTTTGAAAGTCAGATTTTTGCCGTACATCTCCGGCAGGGGCAGAGTCTGGGCCTCGTCGTAGAGGGCAACCACTGTGACGATGGCATTGGGTCGGGCGCAGTCCCAGGCTAGGCAGAAGGTGTCCTTGGCACCTGCCACTTCCAGTACTACATCGGCACCACCGTAATCAGAGTTGGCAAGAGTGAATGCCTTGCAGTCCTCCGGGGTGCAGGTCAGCACATTTGGGTAATGCTCCTGGACGAAGGCAATTCGTGCCGAATCTTTTTCGCAGACGATGACCCGCCTGGGGTTCTTCAGCAGCACGCACATGAGGGTGCAAAG
>JAFZDL010000032.1 GCA_017561205.1 Oscillospiraceae bacterium
CCACCACAACCGTAAAGAGCATGACGGCAGCAATGTCTTCAACGATATGACCGGCTCTACCGGTATTGCCGGTGTAGCTGACACCTGCATGGTGCTGCGCAAGGAAGATCGCTTCGGAAACGATGCGGTTCTCAGCATCACCGGTCGGGATATCGAGGAAAAGCGGCTGAAACTGACTATGCGGAAGAATGTTTGGGAGGTCACGGAAGCACTGGACACTTCCGCTTTGCGTCGGGAACGCATACCACAGTTCCTTTTTCAGATTGCTGATTACCTGCTGAAAGAAAAGAGTTTTACCGGTACGGTAACGGAACTGCTTGCCGCTATTGGCGATGAAACAACAAAGGCAAATATAGCCAGCAAGCTTATAACCAGGCACTTCAACGAAGTCTTTAAGCCGCTGGGCATCTCCATAAATCATAAGCCAACAGCGAAGGCCAGGCTGATGATTTGGCAGCTGAATGACGATGATGACGGCAATGACGATCAAAGGAGGAACGAGACCCTCGCGTCACTGCGTCAGCAGTATGACGACACCCCCTCGTTCTCCCAAACATCGTCACAATCGTCATTTGCGTCATGGGAGGTATTAACCGACCCGGACGATGAGTTGCCCTTCGCATGACGACCTCTAAGGAAATGGCAATGGCATTTTCTTAGCAAGCATCGCGGAATGGTCCCAACGGACATTCCGCACCACTTGGGGTAGCCCCAAACCCTTACAGAAACGAGAGGAGATAACCATGGGAGAATCAACAACAAGACCACATGAGATCCACCTGCGCCTGAACGAAGAAGAGTACCAGGCGCTGGAAACCAACCGTAAGAAATGCAATCTGCCGCAGCAAACCTACCTTCGAAAACTGTGTTGCGGTATTCGCCCAAACGAGTTTCCTCCAGTAGCATATTTTGAAATACTGAAGCTATTAGGAGAAATCAACTGCAACCTTACGCATCTTGCCCTTAGAACAAAATCCGGAGAAGCAATCAATGCGGAGATGTTCTGGAAAAGCCGGGATCTAATCGAGGTTGCTGTGCATGAGTTATTAATGCAATTTTATGGAAAACAGGAGGAATTTGATGGAGAACATCTGCAGTAACTGCAAGACCAATATTACCCCGGTATGGCGGCGTTACACGCTGACCGTGGAGGAGGCTGCCGGGTATTATCACATCGGAGAAAACAAGCTCCGATCACTGATCGACGAGCATCCTCACGAGAATTTTTATGTTATGAACGGCAATCGGGTTTTGATCAAACGGGCAAAATTCGAAGAATATTTGGATCAGGCAACGGCGGTTTAACCCCTAAAAAGGCAAATGTTATACGGCATCTGATCATTTTTCTGTACAGAGAGCCGGATTTGTGCTATAATTGTTGCGCAAGTCTGGCTCTCCTTGAAGAAAGGAGACGCTATGAGCGAAAGAAGACGCGATAATCGCAATCGCATTCTCCATGAAGGAGAGTACCAGCGCGCTGACGGGAGGTATCGTTACCGCTATATCGATGAGAACGGACAAGAGAATAATGTGTACAGTTGGCGGCTGGAAAAGAGTGACCGGATGCCGAAAGGTAAGAAGCCTGAACTGTCTTTGCGGGAAAAAGAGCGGCAGATCCAAGCCGACCTTTTTGACCACATCGTGACCAAAGGTGGCAACTACACCGTATTGGAACTGGTGGAGAAATATCTGTCGGTAAAGACCGGTGTTCGTCCCAACACCAAAGCCGGTTACAAGACCGTGACCAACATGCTGAAGAAAGATCCCTTTGGTCAGCTTCGCATTGATAAGGTTCGGCTTTCGGACGCAAAGCTTTGGCTGATCAAACTGCAGCAGAAGGACGGCAAAAGCTACAGCACCATTCATTCCATCCGAGGAGTGCTGAGACCTGCATTTCAGTTGGCAGTTGACGATGATTTGATCCGCAAGAATC
>JAFZDL010000033.1 GCA_017561205.1 Oscillospiraceae bacterium
GATGTAAACTCTATCCGGAGCAACGCCGTGGAGGAACAATAGGTTTGCCCGACCGTTCCGAGGAGGCGGCTGCATTCCGTGAGCAATTGCGGAAGTAGATAGATGGCTGTCAAGACAGAACCCGGCTTATAGACCCGATCGCATTTATAAAAAGCACACTGCGTAATATGCACCCCAAAAGTTAGACACTTTTGGGGTGCATATCAATTTCAGCAACTTTTTTTGTTTAATAATTGATTCAGCAGGATATATACGGCTATCAAAACCAAAATCGTTCCCACCAGAATGCCGTACATTACCGGGATGCTCACCTGCTTTTCAAAGAAATACAGGTTGCAATCCAAGGCATCTTTCAGTTCCCCGATCAGTTCTGCCGGGATACCTTCCTTTTCCATTTTCGCCAAAGCACCCTGCATAGCGTGGTTGCGTGTCAGTGCCGTTCCGTAGGTGCCGGGCAGAAAAGAGATCACCTTCTGCAGACCCTGACCGAAAGAGGAAATGGGCATATATGCGCCGCAGATGAAGCCATATCCGGAACTGACGATCGTACCCACAGCGGAAATCTGCCCTTGGGAGGACAAAAACAGGTTGATAACCGAGGACAAGGCCGTTCCGAACAGCACCACCAGCGCCACATCCAGCAGCAGGTACAGCACATCCCTTACAGGCAAGTACCAACCTGTTACCGCCAAATAGCCTAGGCAAAGCCCGGTTGCAACAAAACAGATCGTCAAGGTAGAAATCAGCGATGCTATATAGTAGCTTAAGGACAGTGTCGATGCTTTCATCGGGGATATCCGCAGATCTTTGATGGTGCCGATGGCCTTATCCTGCACCATCAGAAAGTTGGAGCAGAAAGCCACGGTCACACAGGACACCGCCAGCAAAGAAGAAATCAGCTGACCGCCTACCATGCCATCCAACAGTTTTTCAGACAGCTTGACCGTTTCCGGCAGATTCATCGTAAAGGAATCCCGGTAGACATTTCCCAGGAAGGTAGCGTACAACACCAGTAAAATCACAGGGGTGATCAAGGATGTAAAAAACATTCCCTTATCCTTGAAAAACAGCTTTACATTTCGCTTAATCAGCATTTTCAGCACTGTTCCCACTCCCTTCCAGTTTTTTGCCTGTGACATTTAAGAACACATCGTCCATTTTTCCCTTTGTAATCTCATAATCTTTGAAAATATGGGGATGCTTCACGATCAGCCCCGTGGCCTGTGCGGTGTTGGACACCTGCAGACGGAAAGCATCCCGCAAGGCAGTATATGTTACACCCAATTCCTTAACGGCTGCTTCGTCCACCCCATACAGGGTGACAAAATCACCGGTGTAGGTGTTCTTGAGTTCCAGAGGCGTGCCTTCGGCTGCGATCTTTCCACTGTCCAGAATCACCACATGATCTGCCTCTGCAGCCTCCTCCATATAATGGGTAGTGAGGAATACCGTCATATTTTCCTTCTGCCTCAGGTCGCTAATCACATTCCAAAGGAGTTTCCGGGTTTGGGGGTCTAAGCCTGTGGTAGGCTCGTCCAGAATCAGAATTTTGGGGCTATGGAGCAGCGCCCGGGCAATATCGATCCTTCTGCGCTGACCGCCGGAAAGCTTCCCCAAAGGCCGCTTCAACAAATCGCCAAAGTCCAGCAGTTGGGATAATTCTTCCAATCTTTTTTGAAAAGCCCTGCCGGTAATGCCATACAGCGCTGCCCGGCTTTGCAGATTGTCGTACACACTCAGTGCCTTATCCAGCACAGATTCTTGAAAAACCACACCCAGAATTCTCTTGCTTACATCCACATTTTTGTCCAGGTCGTTGCCGTCGATCTCTACCCGGCCCCCATCCTTGGAAAGTTGACCGCAGAGGATATTGATGGTCGTGGACTTTCCTGCGCCATTCACACCCAAGAAGGCAAACAAATCCCCTTCCTTCACCCGGAAGCTCAAGTTCTGAACAGCCTTCACATCGCCAAAGGATTTGGAAAGGTTTTCGATTTTGATAATATCTTGCATAGGCAACCTCCCAGTCAATAATTACACTTAAAGCATAACACAGACCGTAATATTTTTCAACATCACCACGCCATTCGGTCGCTTTACATACATATGCGGAAAATTGGGATCGTTTCCGGCAGCAAAAAACCTCCAGTCCGAAGACTGGAGGTTTTTGTTTGTTAGAAAGCTATTGATTACTCGTAGATCTCGGTAACAACGCCGGAACCAACGGTACGGCCGCCTTCACGGATAGCGAAACGCAGACCCTTCTCGATAGCGATGGGGGTGATCAGCTCAACGTTCATAACAACGTTATCGCCGGGCATGCACATCTCAACGCCCTCGGGCAGGTTGATGATGCCGGTAACGTCGGTGGTACGGAAGTAGAACTGAGGACGGTAGTTGTTGAAGAA
>JAFZDL010000034.1 GCA_017561205.1 Oscillospiraceae bacterium
CGGGGGTGTTGGTCGGGTAACGGCCATGCGCTGTCCAGGAATAGCCTTCGTATTCATCCAGTCTATAAAACTCGCCCACATCCTCCGGGAAGCCTACGGCTTTGAAGGTGCCCATATTCTTGCCACTGGAAAATACATAAGCACCGTGCATTTCTGTGTTGATCTTCATCACCGTTCTGGCAACGAATTCTTTTTCATCCAGCTGGTAGGCGGAAAGCTGGCTGCGCAGAGGTGCTACAAAATAACGCCAGATGATCGGCTCGTCTGTGATGGCCGGGATCTTGCGTGTGGGTATGATCTCAGACTTCACAATCTCAAAGCGTTCTTTCAAAAAAACCTCGCAGTTTTTCCGGGTAGCACGCGCATCATAGAACAAGTGAAGTGCATAAAACTCCTTGTATTCAGGATAAATGCCGTAGGCGGCAAATCCACCGCCCAGTCCGTTGGACCGGTCATGCATCGGCTTCATTGCATCCATGATCTTACGGCCTGTTATTCGTTTGCCATCCTTTGATATGACAGCCGCGATGGCACACCCGGAGGGAATCCGCACTTGACCTTCTGGTTTCATTTTCCTCATCCTCTCAGCTTTGAAATAAAAATGAGCAAAGGCATTCACAGAGGCAAAAAATACCTCTGATGAACGCCTTTGCTCATCGTGTGTATTATATTCCTTCTGCAAACATTTGTCAACCTGCCTAAAACATAAAATGTTTTTTTGTGCAAGGTGTTGACAAATGCCCTTGGTGGGTGTACAATGCGATCGTGCAAAGGCAATGGCGTCTTTGGGCTTTAGGCCCATAGACGCCATTGCCTTTTTGTATGTTAACTGGGGATCACCCCTATGTGCAAGGAGGATGCAAAATGTCTTATGTAGATGAAGTAATTGAGAGGATTGTCCAGGAGAATCCCGCAGAGCCGGAGTTTCACCAGGCGGTGAAGGAGGTGCTGGAGTCTCTTCGTCCGGTTGTGGAGGAAAATGAGGAGAAATATCGCCGCGACGCGATCCTGGAACGGCTGGTCAACCCCGAACGGCAGATTAAATTCCGGGTACCTTGGGTGGACGATAAGGGTCAGGCTCATGTGAATACCGGCTACCGTGTCCAGTTTAACAGCGCCGTCGGTCCCTATAAAGGCGGTATCCGGCTGCACCCGTCTGTCAATCTGGGAATTATTAAGTTCCTGGGATTTGAACAGATTTTCAAGAACTCCTTGACCGGACTTCCCATTGGTGGAGGTAAGGGTGGCTCGGACTTCGACCCTAAAGGCAAGTCCGACCGGGAAATCATGGCATTCTGTCAAAGCTTTATGACCGAACTTTATAAATATATCGGTGCGAATGCTGATGTTCCTGCCGGGGATATCGGCACAGGCTCCCGTGAAATTGGATATATGTACGGCCAGTATAAGCGGATCCGGGGATTGTTCGAAGGCGTGCTGACGGGTAAAGGCCTTTCCTATGGTGGATCGCTGGCAAGGACGGAAGCCACAGGCTATGGTCTTTTGTATATCACCGAGGAGTTGCTAAAGTGCAACGGTCATAGCATGAAAGGCAAAACCGTAGTTGTATCCGGCTCCGGAAACGTGGCTATCTATGCGATCCAGAAGGCCTGCGAACTTGGCGCAACAGTCCTGACTGCCTCTGATTCCACTGGCTGGGTCTACGATCCCGACGGCATTGATGTGGCTGCCCTGAAGCAGATCAAGGAGATCGATCGGGCGCGGCTGACTGAGTACAAAAAGTACAGACCGAATTCGGAATATCACGAAGGCAGGGGTATGTGGTGCATCAAGGCCGATATCGCCCTACCCTGTGCTACCCAGAATGAACTGACCCTTGCGGACGCAAAGCTACTGGTTACCAACGGTGTGCTGGCAGTGGCAGAGGGTGCGAATATGCCCACCACAATGGAAGCTACCGAGTATTTGCAGCAAAACGGTGTGCTGTTTTTGCCCGGAAAAGCAGCCAATGCCGGAGGTGTGGCTACGTCTGCTTTGGAAATGTCCCAGAACAGTGAACGTATAAGCTGGACCTTTGAAGAGGTTGATACAAAACTCCGTAACATTATGGTTGACATTTTCCATCATATCGATGCGGCGGCAAAAAAATATGGTTTTGATAAAAACTATGTGATTGGTGCAAATATTGCCGGATTTGAAAAGGTCGTGGATGCTATGCAGGTTCAGGGCATCGTATAACAAGATCTGTTATGTAAAAGAGGAGGACTGATTACAAAAAGGCAAGAAAACCTATTTTTAAATCGGCCTCCTGAGAATGTTATAGCTTGTCAATCTGCCCAAAATAGAAATTATTTTTTGTGCAAGGTGTTGACAAATGCCCTTGGTGGGTGTACAATGCAAGCGTGCAAAGGCAATGGCGTCTTTGGGCTTTAGGCCCATAGACGCCATTGCCTTTTTTGTTATTTCGCACATTTTATCTGAAAAGGAGCGTTCACTATGGAAACTGTTTCTGATTACTTTGGCTGTCTGGTATTCGACGAGCGTGTTATGAAAGCAAAGCTGAGCTCGAATGTCTACAGATCTTTGCATAAAACGATCCAGCGGGGCACAAAGCTGGATCCCAGTGTTGCTGACGCAGTCGC
>JAFZDL010000035.1 GCA_017561205.1 Oscillospiraceae bacterium
GAAGGATTTGGAGGCACTGACTGCGATCGCAAGTGTATACCTTGGCGTGGAGGCCATGGTGCCCAATATGGGACAGACGGCGTTGACTGTGCTCCTTGATCTTGAAAAGAATTGTGCCTATTGTGTACCGCCAGGAAAAAACAAACTAAGTTTCTACAATATTGGATATAAGCAAGTTAAAAAGATGCTGCAGACAGATCAAAAATAATGGGATGCCCACTGGGCATCCCATTCAGCTTGTCAAAAAACTTCCAATACGCCCCCGTTTCTGGTATAATAACAGAAACGGGGGTGTTTTTATGGAAGATTGGAGAAAAGATGCAAGAAGCGAAGCAATCATCGTGGATATGGAGGCCTTAGTACCACAGGATCATTTGCTTCGTAAGATTGAAAAGGTTATGGATTACGAATGGCTGTATGAGCGGTTAGACCCGTACTATTGCCATGACAAAGGCAGACCCGGTACAGATCCTGTTGTGCTCATAAAGATGGTTCTTATCCAGCATCTGTATGGAATACCCTCCCTGCGACAGACATACCAGCGGATACAGGATACGCTTTCGTATCGTTGGTTTCTTGGATATGGATTACTGGATAATATCCCTCATTTTGCAACGGTGAGCTACGCCTTCTGCAAGCGTTTTCCGGATGAGCTGACCACGGAAATCTTCGAGCACATTCTTAACAAAGCGCTGAATAACCGTATGGTAGATCCCAGCACCATTTTCATTGATGGCACTCACATCAAAGCCAGTGCCAACAAAAAGAAGTTCCAGAAGGAACAGGTGAAAAAGGCAGCTAAGGTATATTCCGGCCAGCTTCGTCGTGAGGTAAATGCAGAGCGTGAGAAGCTAGGTAAGAAGCCTATTGAAGAAGACGAAGACGACAATGATCCTCAGAACCCCACCGGTGGTGGAATGGTAGAAAAGACCGTATCTACAACCGACCCGGACAGTGGAATGTTTGTAAAAGGAGAGCATGAGCGGCAGTTTGCTTATGAAGCCCACACAGCTTGCGACAGCAGAGGGTTTATTCTCGGTGTAGAAGTGACGGCAGGCAATGTGCATGACAGTATAGCTTGGGATAAGCTCTATGACGAAGTTACCCACAAGCACAATGTTCAGTTCGTAACAATGGATGCCGGATATAAGACCCCCTGGATTGCCAAGAAGACTTTTGACGATGGAAAAGTGCCGATTCTGCCCTACACAAGATACCACGGAAGCCAAGAACGATATAAACCATGGGAATACACCTACGATCCTGTAAATGACACCTATGTTTGCCCTTGGGGAGCCGTATTGCGGCACACGACCACAGACCGGGATGGAAAGCGGACTTACCGAAGCACGCCGGAGCATTGCAAAAACTGCCCTTGTAAGGTAAAGTGTGGCGCGAATGAAAAGGGCCAAAAGATATACACAACGCACATTTGGCAAGAGTATCTGGATCTGGTAGAACAGATACGAAAGACAGAGCGTGCTAAGAGAATTTATGCACAGCGCAAAGAAACGATTGAGCGAGTCTTTGCGGATGCAAAAGAAAAGCACGCGATGCGATATACACACCATAGAGGCTTGGCCGCAGTAACGAGATGGGTCAGGCTTAAATATGCTGCCATGAATCTAAAAAAACTGGCAAATTGGAGTTGGAACAACTCCTTTTTCTCCACAATATACCTGCTATTTACCCCTAGATATGCCAAAACCCCTGTTTTCGCCTAACGAAAACAGGGGTTCTTTGACAGACTGAAAAGCAGGAAGGCTCACCTTCCTGCTTTTGTATTATATTTTCCGATAGCGGGCCTTGTCCATGATCTCCGCAAGCAGCCGCAGCCGTGCGGCACATTGCTGCGGATTCATCCGGGGCGCACCCCGCAGCCACAAGCATTCCGGCAGAGCGGTCTTACTGTCAAAGCGGCGTGCAAACTTCCGATCAATGCCCATCGCCAGGGCATAGGGCACCATTTCGTAGAAATAATTGGGATTTTTCTGCTGCAGCTGCTGCAAATCGATGCTGTGGGCCGTGAGCATATGCCGGCGCAGACC
>JAFZDL010000036.1 GCA_017561205.1 Oscillospiraceae bacterium
GCCCTGAACTTATAGAAGTCGGTCATGATCGAGAAAATATAACGCTTGAGCCAGTCAGCCTTGTCCTTCAGGTCATCGGGCAGCCGTTCGACCAATTCATCAAAAAGCTCCGGCTCTCTGCTCAGGAAACTGAAAAAGACATCTTTTCTTTTTTTCCGCGAACTTCTTTGGCCCACTTCCTTGTGGAACTTATTGAAAATGTCAATCAAGCGGTCTCTGTCCTCGGGAGAAATATCCGCAAGGATCTCATGCTCTTCAAGGTCCATACCTTCCAGATACTCAAAGATCCGATACTTGTACAGACCATATTCAGAAAGGCTGCTGATATCGGGAACCAGATACCCTTCGCTTTCCCGCAGAGAGCATTTTCTCAAATCATCGCCTTCGTCATAGGTAGCGCCCGAACCGATCACAACGATCTCATCAATTTTCGCCTTGTACAAGATATACTTTGTTGTCACTTCGGCATTCATAATACTATTGCAGAACATGGGATCTCCCTCATTTTTGCTGCAATAATATTTATACCGTATACCGTTAGCCAGATGTTCCAATGACACCAAAAGAATGTTCTTTTCTCTTCTGTCCATTATCGAACCTCTTTATTATATCTCTTTTTCTGCCCACTTACCGCTCTTATAGCGAAGGGCAAAGCACAGGAACTGAGCCGTCTGGGTCGTCAGAACACTGATCCATACGCCCTGCAGGCCAAGGCCCAATACCATGACCAGGGAATAGGACACAATGGGCTGAATCAGCGTTACGCTGAAAGCAGATGCATAGAGTGTGTATTTAACATCTCCCGCACCTCTCAAAACGCCATTGAAGATGATTTTGCTGACCTGAATCGGCATGATCACCGCTATGAAGCCGTTGATCATCATGCACATATCAAGCATATACGCTTCATCAAAATACAGTCCATAAATCGGCCGCGCAAACACCAGAAGGACAACCACCATCGCAGCAGACATGCACAAACCCATTTTTCTGCGCGATAACGCTGATCTTTTTGGCTTCCGCCTTATTTTTTGCGCCAAGGCTCATACCAATCAGGGATACCGCGGCCATCTGCATTCCATCACCAAAGGCAAATCCCAGGTTCATGAAATGCATGCCCACAGCATGGGCCGCATAGGGTTCGGTACCGATCCGTGCTGTGATCATGGCTGTAACCGCAAAGCCGATTCTTGTCAGAAGCATTTCACAGGTGATATTTCCGCCCATTTTGGCCAGCGATTGAACGGCTTCTTTTGTGGGTCTGGATTTGTTTTCCCTGATAAATCTAACCTGAATATAGCTTTCTTTTCCCAGAAGAGCAAACATGCACATCGCACATGCGACGATCTGTCCAATGACCGTTGCGAGGCCGGCACCGGCTGCGCCAAGCGCAGGAAAACCAAAATGGCCTTCAATCAGCAGATAGTTGAAGATAATGTTCACGATATTGCCGACGCCATTGGTCTGCAGTGTGATCTTGGTATTGCCGCAGCCCCGCAGCGCAGCATTGGTATATATCATGAGCAAATTGAACAGCATGCCGCCCATGATGATCCTGAAGTAGAGCACCGCGATGGGTGTTGTATCTTCATTGCCGCCAAAAAGCTGGATGATGGGTTTTGCAAACACAACACACAAAACACTCAGTACAATGCCTGCCGCCACGGTAAACAGCAGACCTGTCATGTACATATTGTGGACGCCTTCCTTGTTTCCCGCGCCCTTTCTTCTGGCTATTAATGCGGAAATGGCCGCGTTGGCAGCAAAAAATACAATATATATCAGTATCTTAGGCTGATTGGCCAGGGAAATGCCCGCAATTGTCTGCTTGCCCAATGGCGAAACCATATATGTATCCAGCATTCCAACAAGGACAACAAATACACTTTCAACCACTGCCGGCCAGGCAATCCGGAATGTTTCTTTTACCAGACTATGATCTTTCATACGTTCCTCCTCAGATTAATTTCTATACATGAATACACTCTATCCGTCAAAGAAAGTAAACGGGTAGCTTTATCAATGTACTTCATGCAAATAAGCAGCCTCACTCATGATATTGCTATAGCCAATTGTCAGAATCTTGTCAATTATCGCAATGCCTGCGGATTGTCTAAATAAGTCCCCTGAAAAAGACAGCATCTATGCCGCAGCGGCCCATAATCTGCTTTGGACCATTTTTCTCTCAAAAAAATCAGCAGAACCACATAAAAAAACAAAAGTTGGAATCACCCAATCACCGGGGATGATTCCAACTTTTCCTTGAA
>JAFZDL010000037.1 GCA_017561205.1 Oscillospiraceae bacterium
CCGTACCGAGACTACCGATAACTATGGTTGCGCCATAAATAAATATAATTCCAATAGCAGAAGAGACGGCTATATTCAGTGCGGATCGCTTGCCAAAAACAAATCTGCCTAGCAGACTCAACACAAGTATTCCGGGTAAAAGTAAAAGAATGGACTTCCAAAATACACCGAAGTCAATACCGATTGACTGAAATGCTTCCACAATGGTATTCATAGAACCCTCCAAAAAGGTGGAAATAAACAGAAACAGCCGCCATTGCTGGCGGCTGTCTTTTTGTCAAGTGAAGTAAAATTACTTCATCTCTGCCTCGGCGCCAGCTTCCTTCAGCTCGGCAACCAGCTTCTCTGCATCTTCCTTGGAAATAGCTTCCTTCAGGGTAGCGGGGCAGTTGTCAACCTTGTCCTTAGCTTCCTTCAGGCCCAGGCCGGTAGCAGCACGAACAACCTTGATGACGTTCAGCTTGGAAGCACCAGCGGACTTCAGAATAACGTCGAACTCGGTCTTCTCCTGAACCTCAGCAGCAGCGCAGCCAGCAGCGGGAGCAGCGACAGCAGCAGCAGCGGCGGAAACGCCGAAAACTTCCTCCAGAGTGTGTACCAGCTCGGACAGCTCCAGAACGGTCAGACCCTTAACTTCCTCTACGAGAGCAGTGACTTTTTCACTAGCCATTGTAATTTCCTCCTAAATGTTAAATGATTGTAGTGTTTGTGGATTTACGAATGAATTAAGCTTCTGCAGACTCTGCAGGAGCGCCGCCTTCCTTCTGGATACGAACCTGATCCAGGACAAAAGCGAGGCTGGAGATAGGTGCCAAGAAGGTGCCAAGCACGGATGCGACCAGAGCGTTCTTGCTGGGCAGTTCGCCGAAACCATTGAGCTGGTCTACGGTCAGAACAGAGCCTTCAACTACGCCGCCCTTGATAGTCAAGGAGAGCTTTTTCTTCTTAGCGTACTCGCAGATAATACGAGCGGGAGCAATGGGGTCGCCGGTGGTGCTGGCCATAGCAGTAGTACCGTTGAGAACCTCGTCGAAGTCGTAGCCATTTTCCTTGGCTGCGAAACGAGTCAGAGTGTTCTTAACAACGGAGTACTCAACACCTGCATCACGGAACTGCTTACGCAGAGCGGCATCCTCAGCAACGGTAATACCCTTGTAGTCAACAAAAACCACGGAAGTAGCTTCCTTGATCTTCGCGGACAGATCTGCAACCACTGCCTTTTTGCTCTCAAGAACCTTTGCGTTGGGCATTTGTTTCACCTCCGAAACTAAAAAAGTGTCTTCCTGCCAGAAGACAGAAAGACACGCATAAAACTTTTCAAGCGTACCTCGGCAGGATTTATTGCTTGCGCAACCTGCTGTCTTTGGCAACAGAAGAATATTAACATAACATATTAAGAATGTCAAGCATTATTTTTGTTTTTTGTAAAAATAAAAATATATCGTGCGGGGTTCCTTCTCAATATATAAGGAAACCTGGAAGACAATCGTCTTCCAGGTTTTAATTAGGAATTAGTTGCCGTACTTGGCGGTGTTGACCTTAACGCCGGGGCCCATAGTGGAAACCACGGTGCAGGACTTGATATACTGACCCTTAGCTGCAGCGGGCTTAGCCTTCACAACAGCGGTCATCAGAGTATCCATGTTCTCGGTCAGCTTCTCAGCGCCGAAGGAAACCTTGCCGATGGGGCAGTGGATAATGTTGGTCTTGTCCAAACGGTACTCAACCTTACCAGCCTTGATTTCCTGAACAGCAGCAGTGACGTTGGGAGTCACGGTGCCAGCCTTGGGGGAGGGCATCAGGCCCTTGGGGCCCAGAACCTTACCCAGACGGCCAACTACACCCATCATGTCGGGAGTAGCAACAACAACGTCAAACTCGAACCAGTTTTCCTTGGTGATCTTCTCAACCAGCTCCATACCGCCAACATAGTCAGCGCCAGCTGCCTGAGCTTCGTCAACCTTAGCGTCCTTAGCAAAGACCAGAACGCGAGCGGTCTTGCCAGTACCGTTGGGCAGAACCACGGCACCGCGGACCTGCTGGTCAGCGTGACGGGAGTCAACACCCAACTTGATGTGCAGCTCGACAGTCTCGTCGAACTTTGCGGAAGCACCCTTCACAACCAGTTCCAGGGCCTCGGTGGGATCATACTGAACGGAGCGGTCAATCAGCTTGGCGCTCTCCTGATATTTTTTACCTCTAAACACTTGTTATATCCTCCTTGTAGTGGTGATGCGGAAAAATCCTCCCACATTACCGGACCAAAAACTTGTCCGGACAGTTATTATTAATCGACAACGGTAACGCCCATAGAACGGCAGGTACCGGCAACCTGGCTTTCAACAGCCTCCAGGGTAGCGCCTTCCAGGTCCTGGATCTTAGTCTTAGCGATCTCAGTGATCTGTGCGCGGGTGATAGAACCGACCTTGGTCTTGTTGGGAACGCCGGAACCCTTTTCCAGACCGATTGCCTTCAAAATCAGCAGGGGGGTCGGAGGGGTCTTGGTAATAAAGGTGAAGCTGCGGTCTGCGTAAACAGTGATAACAACAGGAATCTTGTAGCCTTCCATAGCCTGGGTACGAGCGTTGAATTCCTTGATGAATGCAGCAATGTTAACACCGTGCTGACCCAGAGCGGGGCCAACAGGGGGGGATGCGGTAGCCTTAGCGGCGGGGATCTGAAGCTTAATAATGCCAGTTACTTTCTGTGCCATAATAAGCACCTCCTGAATAAAATGTGGTAATATGCGCTTTGCGCATTTCTTTCGGGGTCTTTCGCCCCTCCCACGGTCCGACCGAATTTTCGGTCCGATGCGTTATTGGGATATTAACTCCACCTGATCAAGCTCAAACTCGACAGGGGTTTCCCGGCCAAACATAGATACGATCACGCTGACCGAGTTCTTGTCGACCTCCATTGCTTCCACCACGCCGGTGAAGGAAGAAAGAGGGCCGTCGAGAATGCGGACGGTATCGCCAACTGCATAGTTGACAACGATTTCTCGCTTTTCAACGCCCATCTCATAGACTTCATCATCAGTGAGGGGGAAGGGGTCGTTTCCGGATGCGCCAACAAAGCCTGCAACGCCACGGACATTGCGAATTACGTGCCAGGTGTCATCGGAGTAGACCATTTTCACGAACACATAGCCGGGATACAGCTTGCGGTCGTAGGTCTTGCTCACGCCGGAATCAGTGATCTCAGTGACGGTTTCCTGGGGAATATTCACTGTAATGATCTGATTCTGGAGCTGACGGCTCTGAACGGTTTTCTCAATGGTGGCCTTGACGGTGTTTTCGTAACCGGAGTAGGTATGGACAACATACCATTTAGCAGCCTCTGCCATAGCTCGTCTCCTTACTTATTGAAGGCATTAATTAAGGTAGTAATACCATAATTAGCGACGAAGTCGAACACCCAAACGAATGCGCCAATGATCAAAACACAGACCAGGACGATGAGAGTATTCTTGGTAACCTGCTTAGGGGAGGACCAGACGACCTTCTTCAGTTCGCTGCGAAGCTCACGGAAGTATCTGCAGATGCCGCCCCAGGTTCTTTTGAACCAGTTTGCTTTCTTTGCTTCTGCCATTTCGCTGCCTCCTTACTTGGTCTCGTTGTGAATGGTGTGCTTTCTGCAGAATCTGCAGTACTTCTTCATTTCGAGACGGTCGGGATCGTTCTTCTTGTTCTTCATAGTGTTGTAGTTTCTCTGCTTGCACTCGGAGCATCTCAAAGTGACTTTCACGCGCATAACGGCACCTCCTTAAATTTGCCTCCCTGTATCACCCCGGCTATATAAAGATTTAGTAAGCGGTCAACTACAAATAACCGCTCCGGAGCTGAAAAATGGGCACAAAAAATAAACCCTCTTTTCACAGGTAGATACATTCTAACACAGGGGTGTGTGAAAGTCAACAATTTTTTTCTTTATTTTTTGTGTGTTTTGCTGTATAATGGGTGCAAAACGATAAATAAGGAGAAAAAGCAAATGAAACGGATCATGGGAGTGGATTATGGTGATGCCAGAACCGGGATTGCAGTCTCTGATTTGCTCTGCAGCATTGTTGGCACTACCGCAGTGATCCACAGCAGAAACACAGAAAAAACCATAGCACAGATCTGCGCTATGGTAAAAGATTCTGATGTGGGGGAGATCGTTGTAGGACTTCCCAAGAATATGGATGGCTCCGAGGGGCCTCGGGCTGAGTTGTGCCGTGCTTTTGCCGAACAGCTCAAAGAGGCAACCGGATTGACTGTGAATCTGTGGGATGAGCGCAGAACCACTGTGGAGGCACATAATATCCTGTCGCAGCATAACTATCACGGTAAAAAGCGCAAAGACACCGTTGATGCAGTGGCAGCATCTTTAATTTTGGAAGGTTATTTGGCATTTCGAGGCCGGTAAAACAATTCCCGCAGTCCGGTGATGATTAAAATGCCACCAAAAAGTTTTTTTAGCAGATGGGTGTCTATATGTTTTCCGATATAGGAAAACACTGCGGCAGCGATACAGGCGCAGATAATAGCCGGCAACACCTTGCGGATATCCACAGAACCCTGCTTTTTATGAAAAAGTGTAGCAATTAGCGCGGTGGGGAGGAAAAACAGCAGATTGACCGTCCTGGCAACAGCATAGTCCATATTCACAACGGAGGTGAGCCACAGCATCAAAAGGCTTCCGCCACCAACTCCCAGGCCTGCCAAAAAGCCCAGTATGATGGCAATGGGAAAGGCGAGGTATTCTACCATAAAAAACGAATCCCTCCCCAGAGGATGATACCGCCAAGAAATCGGTGAAGCCATACAGATGGAATTTTTCTGCCCCAAAGTCCTACGGCTACACCGCCCACAGCGCTGCCGAGCAAGTAGGGGAGCAGCTCAATAAAGGATAACTGCCATTTTCCTGAGATCAACAGGGAAGTGACGCACACCGGCGTAATGATGGCAATGGATGCGGGAAATTGCTCATTTTCAGATAGACCGACCTTTTTTCCGAGCATCGGTACCAGCACCAGGCCGCCACCGGCGCCGAACAAGCCGTTCACTGCTCCGGCAGCAGCCCCGGCTATGGACAAGATAATTCTTTTAGACATAAAATCGCCTCCTTTGGACAGTTTTTCCAAAGGAGGCATTATATATACCCTTTGTGAATGCCGATACCAAAAAGAGCACCACCCGTTAGGTAGTGCTCTTTTTGGTGGACTCGAGGAGATTCGAACTCCCGACCCCCACAATGCGAATGTGGTGCGCTCCCAGCTGCGCTACGAGCCCATAGTCTACATTACAAAATTATAGTGGCATACCCCCCTGTTTGTCAAATATTTTTAGCTATTTTCTTTTTTTAGAAATTATGTTATACTGTATGTAATATTAACAAAGGGGTGTTTTTGTGGATATTTTAGAAGCCCGCGAGGAATATCTGAAAGCCCGGCGTTTAGCCCAAAAAGAGATAAAGGAACTGAGCCTGCAGGGGAAGGACACTGCGCCTGCCGTATTGGATGCTATTCTTGGGGAGAATTATGCAGTTAGCGCTCAGGAAATTGGCATTGTCAATATTCCTGTTGAACGGATCGTCGGCACGAAAACTGCCGGCCGTATTGGAGCGTTTTCACCCGGTTTTATGCCTATTTTGACTGAGGAAACAGAGTTTGCACAGAAATGGATGCACCTGTGTGTTGCGCACATGTCCGACGAGGGTATTCGCAATCCGGTGCTTTGTTATGAATACTTGGGTAATTTCTACATCCAGGAGGGCAATAAGCGGGTAAGCGTACTAAAGTACTTTGGCGCATCTCAGATTCCGGCAACGGTTCTTCGCATTTTGCCGGAACAGAGCGAGGAACCCCACATTAAAGCTTATCTTGAGTTCTTGGAGTTTTATAAGGTAGCAGGTCTTTACGATGTGCGTTTTCGCCGCCCTGGTGATTATGAAAAGCTGGTTTCCTTCCTTGGTAAAGACTTAAACCAACAATGGACAGAGCAGGAACAAAGAACATTTCGTGCTTATTTCCGTTATTTTAAGGAGGCCTATCAAACCTTGCGTGGCGATAAGCTGGATCTGTTGCCGGAAGAGGCACTGCTTTTGTGGCTGAAGGTCTATCCTTTCCGGGATTTGGGTGAAAAAACTGCTGACGAAATCAAGCAGGCGCTTTCCGCCCTTTGGAATGATGTTGTTACCCTTTCCCAGGATGAGCCTGTTCAAGTGGATACTGAAGCAGATGAAGCCAAGGGCAACCTGTTAAACAAGCTTAGGAATGTGTTACCCAGCAGTTTGAAAGTAGCTTTTGTCTATCAGCTGAACCTGGAAACAAGCGCATGGGCGCAAGGGCATTATAATGGCGCATTATATATGCAAAAGGTGCTTTCTGATCGGGTTTCTATTTCCCATTATTTCAATGCGGACTCCCCCGAGGAGGCGGAAAAACTGCTGGAACAGGCTGTATTGGATGGTGCGGATGTTGTCTTTGCCACAACACCAAAACTGAGCCGTCCTACATTGAAAATGTCTGTAAAATATCCCCGCGTACGCTTTCTCAACTGCTCTGTAGATGCGCCTTATTCCAGTGTGCGTACCTACTACAGCCGTGTGTATGAGGGAAAGTTTATTACAGGTGCGATTGCCGGTGCGATGGCCAATAACGATTTGATTGGCTACATTGGCTCTAATCCTATTTTAGGCGTACCGGCATCTATCAACGCCTTTGCTCTTGGCGCTCAGTTGACAAACCCCAGGGCGAAGATTGTACTGCGGTGGTCCTGTATGGGCGGCGATCCGGTGAAAGAGTTTGTCGACAGCGGAATCTATGTGATCTCTAACCGCGACGTTCCTACTGCAGACAAGAAATACTTGGAATTTGGCACCTTTGGAACCTATATGGTTGAAGATGGTGTTTTGTATCCTCTTGGCTCTCCTGTTTGGGAATGGGGTCATTTCTATGAGAATGTTATTCGCGCAATTTTCCTTGGGAACTGGGATAAGGGTCATAATAACCGTCGTGCAGTAAATTTCTGGTGGGGAATCTCCGGCGGCGTTATCGATGTAAAGCTTGCTGATACTTTACCGGAAGGTTTGCTGTGTCTTTCCAATTTATTACGTGATGGTTTGCGTGACGGTACACTTGATCCATTCCGTAGAAAATTGGTTGCGCAGGACGGCCGTATTATAAACGATGGTACCCGCACCTTGTCTGCTGAGGAATTACTCCATATGGATTGGCTTTGTGAGAATATCGACGGATGCATTCCCACATTTGATGAGATCGCGCCATTCGCTAAGGATATTGTGCGGGAACTGGGCATTTACAGGGACTCAATTCCTATGGAAAAGGAGGGATCGCTGTGAAGATATTAACTGTGTCTGACGAGGTTTGCAAAGGCCTTTACGACTATTATACACCGGGCAAATTGGACGGCTATGATTTGATTATCTCCTGCGGCGATCTGAAACCCCAGTACCTTTCCTTTTTAGTCACGATGACGCACGTACCGCTTTTATATGTACACGGCAATCATGACGGTCGATATGAAAAAACACCCCCGGAGGGGTGCGATTGCATTGAGGACAAGTTGATTGTCTACAAAGGTCTGCGAATTTTAGGACTTGGCGGCAGTCAGCTGTACAGTGGTGACCCACACCAATATACAGAATCTGAAATGCGTTGGAGGATTTTAAAGCTATGGTGGAAGATCCGAAAACATAAAGGTGTGGATGTTGTGGTTTCTCACGCAGCGCCTGCCGGTGTGGGAGATGCAGATGACTATGCGCATAGAGGATTCCATGAATTTTTGAAATTCATTGATCGTTACCACCCAAAATATTGGATCCACGGTCATGTTCATATGAATTACGGCGTGGATATGGTCAGAGTCAACGAGTACAACGGCACGAAGGTTATCAATGCATATGAACGATATGTGCTAGATATCCCGGATGAGGAAATTAAAGTTACTAAGAAAAAAGGCGATATTGACTACGGCCATTATTCCAAGTAAAATAAGCATCAAATTGCTGCAAAGGAGATAACTATGGTTCGCTATTTAAATTCCGATATTTGCGAATGTGGAAAAGTGCATACCATTGCGGTTGATGAAGTGATAATTGGCAGCGGTGCGATCAAAAGGCTGCCGGAAATTTTGAAAAGATATAATGCTGTAAAACCTTTTCTGCTTGCAGATTGCAAAACTTTTGCCGCAGCAAGTGAGATAGTTTGTAAACAACTTATAAATTACAGCAAGTATGTTTTTGAACTGGATTGTCTGGAACCGGATGAACGAGCTGTAGGCTCTGCTGTGATGCACTTTGATAATTCCTGTGATATAATTATCGGAATTGGCTCCGGTGTTATCAATGATATTGGTAAAATTCTAAGCAATATTACCGGCAGAAAATACATTATTGTAGCAACAGCTCCCTCTATGGATGGCTATGCCTCTGCTACTTCTTCAATGTCCATGGACGGACTTAAAGTGTCCCTAAATAGCCGCTGCGCAGATGTTATTATCGGTGATACGGATATTTTGAAATGTGCGCCGTTGTATATGCTGAAGGCTGGTTTAGGTGACATGCTTGCCAAATATGTAAGTATCGCTGAGTGGCGTATTGCCCATATTATTACCGGTGAATATTACTGCGAACAGGTAGCGCATCTGATCCGAAATGCATTAAAAAAATGTGTGGATAATGCGACCGGTCTTCTTCAGCGGGATGTAAAAGCTGTGGAAGCGGTGTTCGAAGGTCTGGTAATTGGCGGTGTGGCGATGGCTTATGCAGGCGTGTCCAGACCGGCATCCGGTGTTGAGCACTATTTCTCCCATATTTGGGATATGCGTGGCCTGGAATTTGGCACACAGGTAGATTTGCATGGCATCCAATGTGCCGTAGCAACACTACAGTCCGTCAAACTATATGAATTCATAAAAAAAATAAAGCCTAATGCCGAAAAGGCAAAGGCTTATGTTGACAGGTTTTGCTACGAAGTCTGGAAAGAACAGTTGCGGAATTTCCTTGGCAACAGTGCCGAAACGATGATTGCACAAGAGAGCAGGGAAAGAAAGTACAACAAAGAATCGCACCCGGCTCGGTTTGCGAGAATTGCTGAGAATTGGGATGCAATTGTTGACATTCTCAATGAGGAGTTGCCAACGAGTACGGAATTGAAAAGGATTTTGCAAACCATCGGTATTTCTGCTGATCTGCAGGACTTAGGGGTTGACAGTGATACAGCAAAACTGACATTCCAAGCTACCAAGGATATCCGTGACAAGTATGTGTTGTCACGGCTTGCCTGGGATCTTGGTGTTATGGATGAGCTTTGCGCGCTGTTGTAAGGTGAATATATGGATAAGAATAAACTGATTCAAAAAAACCGTCTGTTCCTCTTTGATATGGACGGAACCCTTTATTTGGGAAGTCAACTTTACGACTTTACCATTGATTTGCTGGAAACCATTAAGAATACAGGTCGTCGCTACCTGTTTATGACCAATAATTCTTCTAAAAGCGTAGCAGACTACATTAAAAAACTGGAGAAATTGGGCATTATTGCTACCCGTGAGGATTTTATCACATCCTCTCAGGCAACGGCTTACTACCTGAAGGAAAACTATCCCAACCACAGACTTTATGTTTGTGGCACGAAATCACTTAAAAAAGAGTTGGAAACAGAGGGTTTTACTGTAACCGAAAAGCTTGACGAGGTTGACTGCATCGTAATGGGTTTTGATACAGAGCTAACGTTCCAAAAACTCGAAGATGTGAGTCGTATGCTTTTGACCCGTGAGAACCTTCCTTACATTGCCACTAACCCGGATTACGTTTGTCCAACGGAATTTGGTAGTGTGCCTGATTGTGGCAGTGTTTGCGATATGATTTTCAATGCTACCGGCAAAAGACCTGTTGTAATTGGTAAACCCAGTCCCCTAATGCCGGAGTTAGCAATGAGTAAATACGGTTACAGCAAGGAAGAAACTGTAGTGGTAGGTGACCGGATCTATACGGATATTAAATCCGGTCTCAATGCCGGTATCACCGGTATTTTGGTGTTAAGCGGTGAAACGACCCGTGAAATCCTTGCAGAATCTGAAGATAAGCCTCATTTGGTTTTGGAGGATGCTTCTGAAATTCTGCAGGCATTAAAAATGAATGAGGAATAGATATGAAAAAACTTTTTTCTGCATTATCTTGCCTACTGTTGGCACTGATCGCATTTTGTCCTGTGATATCTTTGATCTGCACTGCTTTTGGTTATAAATTTACATTGGTAAATCCCAGTGTGTTTGCAATTGCTATTTTTGTTTTAACTGCAATAACCGTGCTGGTGAGTATTTTTTATAAGGAAGTTTTGGAGAACAAAGTTATTTGTACTGTAGTTTCTGCACTTACGCCGATGGCTCTTATCAACACTGGCTTTTATGTCCGATCTTGCGGAATCCTTTGGATCCTTGCCAGTGTGCTGATTTGTGTAGGTTGTGGATATCTTACGATCCGTCACGGTAGTCCTCTTAATGTGCGGACCGGTGCGCTTGTGCTGTCAGCGGGTCTGCTTTTGCCTATGGCGCTGATTTGCTTTGTGTTGTCTGTTGCCGGCAAGACCCAGAACTATAACATTTTAGATACTGTAGATTCACCCACCGGTGCATACTATGCCGAAATTATTGATAACAACCAGGGTGAAAAGGGTGGCACTAAAATGGTGCACATTTATCCAGAAAAAGATATTGATACAGATGTTTTTCAAATTAGAAAAAAACGCATAATAATCTACGAAGAATTTTATAAAGCAAACGAGGCAGATAAGGTGGAAGTTGTGGTTCAGTGGAAGGACGACAATCATCTTGTGATCAACGGTAAAAATTATAGTTTCTAACGAAAAGGAGCAGAACTTATGTTCTGCTCCTTTTTCATTACGGTAAATTAACGATGGTGGGTGTGTGCTCTATAGCCGGAACGATTTTCTCTGTTAAGTCCTTAGTTTTAACACGGAGGGTGGTCGTATTGATACAGGGATGGAAACCGATAAATTCTCCGTCAAGAATTGGAGCATCGATTACAAGCTTTACGCGGAAATCCATATCATTCATCAAACCCATCACGCTCAGTGAACCGGGGGTGATATCCAAAAATTCTTCCATTGTTTCACCGGAGGCAAAGGAAAGTCGGGAAACACCCAGCTGCGCAGATAACTCTTTGGTTTGGAAAACCTTATCACCGGGCATAAGCAGCAGATAAAAATCCGTTTTCTGCCGATTGCACAGGAGAAGATTCTTGCAGGTAGCGGCTTGCAATACCCGATCTATTTCCACACAGGCTTCCATAGTCATAGCTGCTTGGTGATCAACACGGTGGTATTCAATATTCAGCCTATCCAACAAATCATAAACCCGGATCTCCTTTGCAAGCCTGTCATTTGCATTCTCCGGGCGGCCCTTAAACAGTTCCATAGCATATACCTCGTTTCAGCAATTTTTCTAAGTATAGCATAGCTGTTGCAAAATGCCAATATGTAATAAATAATCTTGCAATATGAGAAAGAATTTACTATAATGATAGTATTGTTTTGAAAAATTTGCGTCGATCCAATATTGCAAAATAAGGATGGTGTAGTTATGAAAGTAACGCTGGAACACACAACAAAAAAATTCCCCGGTTTTAACAGAAAACAGACCGATGTGGTGGCTGTGAATGATGTTAACTTAGAAATTCCGGACGGCCTCTTGGTAGGTTTACTTGGCCCATCCGGTTGCGGTAAGAGTACTACCTTAAATCTTCTCAGCGGTCTGCTGAAGCCCTCTTCGGGCAAGATTTTCTTTGGCGAGGATGATGTTACAAATTTACCGCCGGAGAACAGGGGAGTGGGTCTTGTTTTTCAAAACTATGCGCTCTATCCCCATTTAACAGTACTTCAGAATATTATCTTCCCACTGCAGAACTTGAAGGGAAAAGATAAGCTGACCAAGACCCAAATGAAAGATAAGGCTATGGAGGTAGCCAAGCTGGTGCAGTTGCAAGGCCTTATGGACAGAAAGCCCAGTGAACTTTCCGGTGGCCAACAGCAGCGCGTTGCCATTGCCAGAGCGCTTGTAAAAATGCCTCGCATTTTGTTGCTTGATGAACCCCTTTCTAATTTGGACGCACGTTTGCGTTTGCAGACTCGGGAGGAGATCCGTCGTATTCAAAGGCAGACAGGTATTACCACTGTGTTCGTTACACACGACCAAGAGGAGGCTATGAGTATTTCTGATTTGATCGTGGTTATGAAGGATGGTGTGATCAATCAGGTAGGTAAACCTCAGGACGTATATGACGACCCTGCGGATCTGTTTGTGGCGAAGTTCCTGGGTACGCCCCCTGTGAATGTGTTCCGGGGTCGGGTTGAGAAGGGGCAGCTTTACATTGGAGATGAAAATGTATTGCGTACTCCCGGCGTTACTGATCAGGAAGTCTTTGTGACTATTCGACCCGAAGGTTTTGAACTGAATGAGAACGGGGCATTGTCCTGTGATTTGCACCGTGTTGAGGTAATGGGCCGGGATGTAAGCGTAGTGTGCAGCCATGCTGATTGCGAAAACACCGCTATTCGTGCCATTATCAGTGCTGACAACCCTGTTAATATGGCTGATTCTAAGGTCCGCTTTGATCTTAAAGCCAATAAGGTGCATATTTTCGATATTGAGACCCAGCAGCGGATTGCGTTTGAGACGCTATAATAGGGGAGTGTGCCATGGAAAACAGAAACTATAAAGGATGGCTGTACTTATTGCCGGCGGTTCTGTTCCTCGGCGTATTTATGGTTTATCCGCTTATTGATGTGTTCATTTACTCCTTTGAGGAAGGCTTCCATTCCGCATCTCAAACCTATTACGGTGTTGGTTTGCAAAACTATTCCTATGTGCTGCGGGATCCTTATTTTCTGCAAGCGCTGAAGAATACCATCTTGCTGGTTGCCATCACAGTTCCGCTCTCAACGGGTATTGCGCTGGTGATTTCCGTCGGTTTGGCTTCCATCAAAGGCCTGCGGAAACTGTTTCAGACAGTATATTTTCTGCCCTATGTAACGAATACTTTGGCAGTTGGCCTTGTATTTATGATCTTATTCCAAAGAACGCCCTACACCGACGGTTTTGCCAATATGGTGATTGGTTGGTTTGGCGGAAATGCTGTTGATTTTATTGACGGTCCATACTGGGCAAAGATGTTTGTGCTGTGCTTTTATACCATTTGGGTGGTTATGCCCTTTAAGATTTTAGTGCTTACAACAGCGCTTGCCTCGGTAAATGAAACCTATTATAACGCGGCCAGAGTGGATGGTACATCACGATTCCGTATCTTTACTCGCATTACCTTGCCTTTGATTTCGCCTACGGTGTTTTACTTGGTGATTACAGGTTTTATTGGCGCATTTAAGGCATACAGTGACGCAGTGGCGTTGTTTGGTACGGATTTGAATGTTGCCGGAATGAATACCATTGTTGGCTATGTTTACGATATGCTTTATGGCAACAATGGCGGCTATCCGTCTTATGCTTCCGCTGCGGCAATCATCTTGTTTGTGATTGTATTGACCATTACCTGCATCAATTTGCTGGTCAGCCGCAAGCATGTCCATTATTAAGGAGGCGCCCAATGAATTATGAAAAAATTGAGCGCTCCGCAAAAGTCCGGACGCGCTGCTTAAAATCGATTACATATACCGGCCTGACTATTTGGGGTTTGTTTGTTTTGTTTCCATTCTATTGGATGATTTTAACATCCTTGAAGGGCTACGGAGCTTATAACTCAGAGTACATACCGCAGCTGTACACCCTGGCGCCTACTCTGCAGAACTATGTGCAGGCCTTCACAGAAGTGCCCTTGGCAAAATTCTTTGCGAATACGCTGGTCTTTACAGTTATCACGACAGCGATTATGTTGATGATAACGGTTTTGTCAGCCTATGCCTTTGCCCGATTGAATTTCAAGGGAAAAGATTTGGTATTTACACTGTTTTTGGCGCTGATGATGATTCCCAATGAACTGGTTGTCATCACAAACTATGTGACTGTAACAAATATGGAAATGCGTAATACCTTTGCCGGCTTGATTTTCCCGTCTGTAGCATCGGTTTTTTACATCTATCTATTGAAGGAGAATTTTGCTCAGGTTCCCAATGAGCTGTATTATGCTGCAAAGGTTGATGGAACAACGGATTTTAAGTACCTGCTTCGCGTAATAGTTCCGATTTGTAAGCCCACATTGGTGACAATTACGATTCTTAAAGTCATTGAGTGCTGGAATTCCTATGTTTGGCCTCGGTTGGTAACGGATGAAGAAAGCCATTTCTTAGTTTCCAACGGTATTCAAGCCATACGGGAAACCGGTTTCGGCAGAGAAAATATACCTGCAATGATGGCAGCTGTGGTTGCTATTTCCGCACCCTTGATTGTACTGTTTCTTGTTTTTAGGAACAAGATTATGGAAGGCGTGTCCAGAGGAGGTACCAAAGGATGAAGAAATTGCTTTGTTTACTTCTTGTGGTCAGTTCTATTGTGGGCCTTTCCGCTTGTCATGGCAAAAAAGTGGAACGTGGTCAGAATCCCACTTCACTGGTTACAAATTTTGAAATTCCCGAAAAATTTGACACATCCAGAAAGTTTGAAATAAGCTTTTGGGCTAAAAACGACAACAATAGCACCCAGCGGGATATTTATGCCAAGGCGGTTGCAGACTTTGAGGAAGTTTATCCCAATATCACAGTAAAGCTAAAGCTTTACAATGACTACGGTGATATTTATAAGGATGTGATTACCAACATCCCCACCAACACGACACCCAATGTATGTATCACATATCCTGACCATATTGCAACCTATTTGACAGGTGCTGACACAGTTGTTCCGTTGGATGACTTGCTTTATGATCCCGCTTATGGCTTGGGTGGTAGCGGTGTTAAATTCGATGCGCCTAAGACGGAGGAGATCATCCCGCAGTTTCTGAGTGAATGCTCCTTCGACGGCCACTATTATGCTGTTCCCTATATGCGCTCTACAGAGGCTTGCTATGTGAACAAGACTTATGTGGAGAAGCTGGGGTACACGCTGCCTGAGGTTTTGACCTGGGATTTTGTTTGGGAAGTGAGCGAGGCCGCGTTGGAAAAAGATGCTGTGGGCAACTTTGCTGTAAACGGGCAAAAAGTGATGATTCCCTTCATCTATAAGTCTACGGATAATATGATGATCCAGATGCTTAAGCAGAAGAATGCCGGCTATTCTACTGCTGCAGGAGAAATTCAGATTTTTAATGATACGACCCAAAGTATCCTGGAAACAATTGCTGTGAATGCTAAAGATCGCGCATTTTCTACATTTAAGATCGGTGGCTATCCCGCCAATTATCTAAATGCCGGACAGTGTATTTTTGCTGTAGACTCTACAGCCGGCGCCACCTGGATGGGCTGCGATGCGCCCCTTATCGATATAGCTGAAGAAAAGCTTATAAGGTTCGAAACAGTGGTTATGCCCATACCGCAGTTTGATACCGAACATCCTAAGATGATTTCACAAGGGCCTTCTATGTGCCTTTTTAACAAAGAAGATCCACAAGAGGTCCTGGCAAGCTGGCTATTTACGCAGTTTATGCTTACCAACTCAGTACAGATTGCCTATGCCCAAACTGAGGGTTACGCACCTGTTACATCTAAGGCACAAAAAAGCGCTGAATATCTGGATTATTTGAATCGTAGCGGTGAGAATAATGACCTTTACTATAATGTAAAGATTGATGCAACCAAGCTGCTGATGGATAATACGCAAAACACCTTTGTGACACCTGTTTTCAATGGTTCGACTTCGTTGCGCAATGCGGCAGGTCAGCTGATTGAGAACGTAACAAAAATGGTTCGCCGAGGAAAAGATGTAGATTATCCTGCTTTGTATGATGAGGTTACGTCCTTGTACCATCTCGATGAGATCGTTGTAAAAAAAGAAGGGCCACTGCCTAACGGTGCTGTTTTATTGTTTATTGGGTTAGGTATTTGCTGGTTTAGCATCCTTGTTTCGGTCACTTTTGATAAATATAAAAAGAGATCGAAGAAAAAACAGGAAAAGTATTGATTTTTTGAAAAAGTGCAGTATAATGACGTTGTCAAAATAAACCTGAAAAGGAGTTTGAAAAATGAAAAAGATTATCGCACTGTTGTTGGTTGTTTGCATGGTAGTCTGCTTTGCTGCATGTGGCAAGAAGGCCGAGACTCCTGCTGACACCAAGGCCACCGACGCTACTGAATCTCTTAAGCAGCCTGACGAAAAGAAGGTTATGACCTATGCTGAGTATGCTGCTGCAGCTATTGATGCTGAGGTTGTTGTTGAGACCTATGTTCAGGCTAATCAGAGCTGGTGGGAAGACAAGATTACCGTTTACTGCCAGAGCCAGGACGGCGCTTACTTCGCTTACGAGCTGAAGTGCTCCGAGGAAGACTCTAAGAAGATGGTTCCCGGCACCAAGATCCGCATCACCGGTACCAAGGGCGAATGGGAAGGCGAAGTTGAGATCATGGATGGCACCTTCGAGTTTGTTGAGGGTGACACCTTTGTGGCTGAGGCTTTTGATGCAACCGACCTGCTGGGCACTGATGATCTGATCAAGCACCAGAACGAGAAGGTTGCCTTTAAGGGCATGACTGTCGAGAAGGTTGCCTACCAGAACGATCAGCCTGGCAAGGACATTTACGTGACCTTGGGCTTGGCTGAAAAGTCCTATGACTTCTGTGTAGAGAGCTACCTGACTTCTCCTGAGTCTGATCTGTACAAGGCCGTTGGCGAGCTGGATGCCGGCGATGTTGTTGACGTTGAGGGCTTCCTGTACTGGTACCAGGGCGCTAACCCCCATATCACCAACGTTACCAAGAAGTAATTACTTAACTTTCAGCACCTGCTAAAAAGCAGGTGCTGATTTTTTGTGTAGAAATCCCGAAGCTGTTGTGCTATGATGGTAGTCAGGACGGTGATGGAAAATGCCTAACATTATTGAAATTGCGGATATTGCAGCTCCAGAGCTGGATGTGTTTGCCCGCTTGACGGAAGCGCAGCTTCGTAACCGATTGGAGCCGGAGAAGGGAATATTTGTGGCAGAAAGCCCAAAGGTTATATCTGTGGCTTTGGATGCAGGTTTCAAACCGCTTTCTCTTTTGATGGAGCGACGGCATATTGGCGGTGATGGCAAGGCGATCATAAACCGCTGCGGCAATATTCCTGTATATACTGCAGACAGAGATGTTTTGGAAATGCTTACTGGCTACCGTTTGACCCGGGGTGTACTGTGCGCTATGCGCAGACCAAAAGCAGCAACACTTGATTCAGTTTGCCTGAACGCAAAGCGTATTGCTGTATTGGAAGGAATCGTGGATTCTACCAATATCGGCGCGATCTTCCGTTCAGCGGCGGCATTGGGAATTGATGGTGTTTTACTCACTGGTACTTGTTGCGACCCGCTGTGTCGCAGAGCTGTGCGTGTAAGTATGGGTACGGTTTTTCAAATTCCGTGGACAAGGGTTTTAGATGATTGGCAGCAACTTCTTAAAAAGATGAACTTCAAAACAGCCGCTATGGCATTGAGTGATAAAGCAGTTTCTATAGATGATCCCAAATTGAAATTAGCAGAAAAACTGGCTATCGTCTTAGGAACAGAAGGCGACGGGTTGTCCGAAAAGACAATAGCTGATTGTGATTATACAGTTTGTATACCTATGTATCACAAAGTAGATTCACTGAATGTAGCAGCTGCCAGCGCGGTAGCGTTCTGGGAATTGAGAGTATAAGACAGATAAAGACAAGGCTTATGGCCTTGTCTTTTTTATTTTGTTTACTACCCATTTCCGACGGAATAAATTGTGAAAAATGATTATATTAAGGTTGATTACACCAAGGAGGAGAAAATTATGCAACTTACAAGCTATCTCCAGGACGGAATGCTTACCATTGTTTTGACAGGTGAGATTGATCATCACTGCGCTAAGCATTACATCCGGACAATTACGGCAAAAATCGAGGCCTATACGCCACAGATTTGTATTTTGGACTTTCAAGAGGTTTCTTTTATGGATTCCTCTGGAATAGCAGTAGTTATTAATGCCTTGCGAAATATGGCAAAAATAGAAGGAAAATTAGAGCTTACAGGCTTGCAACCACAGCCGATGAAGGTGTTTCGGGCGTCCGGCGTGGACAAGCTTATCACAATGAAGGAGGAAGTAAAATGAAATTTGAAAACTATATGATACTGGAATTCCCCAGCAAATCTACAAATGAAGGCTTTGCCCGTTCTGCGGTTGCTTGTTTTGCGGCACAGCTTGACCCTACAATGGAGGAACTTGGGGATATTCGCACAGCTGTTTCTGAAGCGGTTACAAACTGCATTGTTCACGCATACCCCGATGGTTTAGGGATCATAAGTCTGCGCTGCCGCATACTAAAGGAAAATGTTCTGGATATTGTGATAAAAGACAAGGGTGTTGGTATTGAGAATCTGGAACAGGCTCGCAAACCGATGTTTACTACCGGCGGCGCAGAGCGAAGCGGAATGGGCTTTACCATTATGGAAAGTTTTATGACCAGTTTTCAGGTCACATCAAAGCCCGGTAAAGGGACATCTGTACATATGCGCAGAAAGCTGCAGCGTCGCAAATGACAAAAACTGAAGAATTGATCGCCCGATGCCAGGCAGGGGATCCGGAGGCCAAGGAGATGCTGATCGTTGAAAACAGCGGACTAATTTGGTCGGTTGCCCGAAGGTTTTTGGGCCGCGGTACTGAAGCAGATGATGTATATCAGCTGGCTTGCCTTGGTTTTTTGAAGGCGGTTGAAGGATTTGACTTAGCGTATGGAACACAGTTTTCAACCTATGCTGTTCCCAAAATTTCCGGAGAAATTCGACGATTTTTAAGAGATGACGGAGCGGTTAAGGTATCCAGGAGCATCAAAGAGCAGGCTGCAACCATAAAAAGTGTAAGGAATCGATTAACCGGTAGTCTTGGTAGAGAACCGACTGTCAGTGAGATCGCGGAGCAAACTGGTTTTTCTCTGGAAGAGATTGCAATGGCAGAAAGTGCAACGGCAACGGTGGAATCCATACATCAGGTGTCCGGTGATGAGGGATTTACGCTGGAAAGTGTATTAACTGACACCCAATCGGAGGAGGTACTATTGGAACAGTTAGCATTGCACCAGGCAATTGAAAAGCTGCCGGAGCGGGAAGCGATGGTGATTAAGCTGCGTTACTTTCACGGACTGACCCAACAACGCGTTTCTAAAGTGCTTGGGGTGAGTCAAGTGCAGGTATCCAGAATCGAAAAGAGGGTCTTGGAAAAATTACGGGTACTAATGACATAAAAGCTCTTTACCTTTGACGAAAAATGGAGTAAAATAAGTATATCCTACGAAATGCAGGTGTACTTATGACAGATGCATACCTCAGCCGCTTTGTTGCTGCTAGACGGCGTTATATTTTATCACAGTTTCAAAATTTAAATAATATGCAGCAAGAAGCTGTTTCTACTACGGAAGGGCCCTTGCTTCTCTTGGCTGGTGCCGGTAGCGGAAAGACCACAGTACTTATTAACAGAATTGCAAACTTGATGCGTTTTGGCAGAGCGAGCGATTCTAACGAGGTTCCGGATACTGTCACTGAAGAAGATGTGGAGTTCTTAGAAAAGCTCCAGGAGCCAGTGTCGGATTTTGACAGGCATCGTGCGGACTTGTTATGTGCTTTAGAGTCGGTTTTGCCCTGGAATATCATTGCTATCACCTTTACCAACAAGGCGGCCAATGAGCTTAAAGAGCGCCTTACAAATATGCTCGGACCGGAAGGACAAGATGTATGGGCCATGACATTCCACTCTGCCTGTTGCCGGATTTTGCGCCGTGATATTGAACGTTTGGGTTTTACCCGAAGTTTTACCATTTATGATACTGCCGATTCCGAGCGGGTTATGAAAGACGTTATTAAAGAGATGGGCCTTGACGATAAGACCTTTCCTGCAAAATATGTTCTTTCTGTTATCAGCCGGGAAAAAGACAATATGGTATCAGCAGATGAAATGTTGGAACGGATGGAGTACACCAATGATTTCCGCCAGCTCCATGTTGCAAAAGCCTATGCCAAGTATCAAAATCGTTTACGGGAGAATAATGCCCTGGATTTTGATGACATTATTTTTCAAACGGTTTTGCTGCTGCAAAACCACGAGGATGTGCGTGCCTACTATCAACGAAAATTCCGGTACGTTTTGGTGGACGAATATCAGGATACCAACCATATGCAGTATTTGCTCACCTCATTGCTTGCCGGTGGGTATGAGAATATTTGCGTTGTTGGTGATGATGACCAGAGTATCTATCGTTTCCGTGGCGCGACCATTGAGAATATTTTGAATTTCGAAAAGGAATATCAAGGTTCACGGGTCATTCGTCTGGAACAAAATTACCGCTCTACGCAGGCAATTTTGAATGCTGCAAATGGCGTGATCGCCCACAATATCGGAAGAAAGGGCAAGAGACTTTGGACAGCCAACGGAGAGGGAAAGCCTATCATAGTTTATGAATCAGCAGACGAAGGTGCAGAAGCGAACTATGTTGCAGGGCAGATCATTTCCGGCTCTAAGGGTAAGAATTTTAAGAATTATGCCGTTCTTTATCGCACCAATGCCCAATCGAATGCCTTGGAATTTGCCTTCAAACGCAACGGCATTCCGTACCGCGTGATTGGTGGTATGCGATTCTTTGATCGGGCTGAAGTTAAAGATATGCTGGCATATCTTTGTGTGATCAATAACCGTGCTGACGATCTGCGTTTGCACCGAATCATTAACAACCCACCCAGAGGTTTAGGCGCAAAGACTATCGAAACAGCTGATCGTTTGGCCCAAGCGGAAGGGAAGGGACTGTACACGGTTGTGTCTGACCCGTATTCCTATGGTCCGCTGGAAAAATCTGCAGGAAAACTGCTACAGTTTTCTGTACTGATTGAGGAACTATCCCAGCTTTTGGTCGATGGGTTGACATTGCCTGAATTTTATGAGGAGGTCATGCTCCGTACCGGCTATATCGCAATGCTGGAAAGTAAGCCAACTGAGGAGAACAAAACCCGTCTTGAGAATATCCGAGAACTAAAATCCAGCATCAATGCCTATGTGCAGAATGCGGAAAGTCCCAGCCTTGCCGGTTTCCTGGAGGAAATTGCCCTTTACACAGATCTGGAGACCTATAATGAAGGTGATGATGCCGTGGTTATGATGACCATGCACTCTGCCAAGGGCTTGGAATTCCCCAATGTATTCCTTGTCGGCTTTGAGGACGGTTTGTTTCCCGGTATGCGTGCAATTGGCGAAAGAGAAGAGATGGAAGAGGAGCGGCGGCTTTGCTATGTGGCAATTACCCGTGCCAAGGAAAATCTGACGATCACATATGCTAAACAACGTATGCTCTATGGACGCACTAATGCCTCCTTGCCGTCTCGCTTCTTAAAGGAGATCCCGGCAGATACTATGGTGAAAAAGGGCGGTTATCAAACTGCGACCAATCCATATCCCAGGTATGCAGATTCCTCTGCTTTTGCGCCTAAAAAGCCTGCTTCTTATCAAAGCGCCTATTCCGTATCTGCTACCGGTCCTGCTATACCGGATTGGCGCAAGGGCGATATGGTACAACACACCGCCTTTGGTAGGGGTATGGTGCTGAGTGCGCTGAAAATGGGTGGCGATGCGCTTTTAGAAATTGCTTTTGACGAAATTGGAACTAAAAAGCTCATGGCAAAAACCGCATCAGCTCACATGAAAAAACTGTAATTTAATTTGTTTGCTGTCATATACTCCCACAGGGGGCGTATAGGATGAGCAAAATAAGTAAGATTTTACGACTGATAACCATACTGCTTATTGTTGTAATTGTTGGAATTGTGCTGTTTCGTGTCCGATTTAATGATGCGATCCGCGCCCTGGCACAAACACAGGTAACCAATACCACATCTGATCTTATCAATGATGCCATTGATCGACAAATTGAGGACGGAACAATTCAGTATGACCGTATGGTCTATTTTGAGAAGGATTTGGACGGCCGCATTACTGCGCTGAAAACCAATATGAGCGAAGTCAACCGGCTGAAAACCAATATTCTTAATCTGATCAACGATGAAATTTTGGCACTGAGTACGGATGATTTGGGTGTGCCATTGGGAAATTTGTTCCTGCCGGAAGTACTTTCCGGTCGAGGTCCGGAAATCCCGGTGCAGATCCTGTCGATACGAAATTCCGATGCATCCTTCAGCAGTAACTTTACACAAGCAGGTATCAACCAAACCCTACAGCAGATCAACATGCAGGTAAGCGTGGATGTGACAGTTCTGGTCCTGGGACAGACCGACAGTTTCACTGTCAGCAGTCAAGTGATTGTTGCAGAAACGATTATTGTTGGAGATGTCCCCAATACCTATTTCCAAACCGGAGGATAATATGAAAGAAAGAATCAAAATTCTGACGGAGCAACTTAATAAGGCCAATCATCAGTACTATGTGCTGGACGATCCCCAAATGCCGGATTTTGAATATGATATGCTCCTGCGTGAGTTGGAGAATTTGGAGGCAGAATACCCGGAATTTGCAATGCCTGATTCACCCACAAAGCGCGTGGGCGGCGAGGCGTTGAGCAAATTTGAAAAGGTTACGCATCCGGTGCCTCTTATGAGCCTTCAGGATGTGTTTTCTCTTGAGGAATTGGATGATTTTCTGGACAAAATCCTGTCTGCCCATCCAGGAACTTCCTTTACCGTTGAGCCGAAAATTGATGGGCTTTCGGTGGCTCTTGAATATGAAAACGGACAGTTTGTCCGGGGCGCAACTCGTGGCGACGGAGTTGTTGGTGAGGATGTTACCGAAAATTTAAAGACAATCTTCTCTATTCCGATGACCATACCCAATGCCCCTCCCAGACTGATCGTGCGCGGTGAGGTGTATATGCCTAAGAAGAGCTTTGAAAAGCTCAATGCGATCCAGGAAGAAGAGGGGAAGCCTCTCTTTGCAAATCCCAGAAATGCTGCAGCAGGCTCTCTGCGCCAGCTGGATCCCAAAATTGCTGCAAAGCGGGGGTTGGATATTCTGATTTTTAATATCCAGCTTGCTGAGGGTGTAAGCTTTACAACCCACGAAGAATCCTTGGAGTATTTGAAGAGAATGCAGTTCAAAGTCATTCCCTGGAAGACACTTTCTGCTGTTGATGGAATCAATGACGAGGTTTTGTCCATCAATGAAAACAGAGAACAGCTTCCTTGCGATATTGACGGAGCTGTTATCAAGGTTAATGATTTGACCCTTCGTGAGGAGCTTGGCGCAACAGCGAAATTCCCCCGGTGGGCGGCTGCCTATAAATATCCGCCGGAAATCAAACCTACTGTGGTGGAAGACATCGTGATCCAGGTTGGCAGAACCGGTGTGCTGACGCCAAAGGCGGTTGTGAAACCTGTGCGGCTTGCAGGAACGACTGTAACAAACGCGACACTCCACAACCAGGACTTCATTTCCCAGCGGGATATCCGCATTGGTGACACGGTACGCATTCGTAAAGCAGGCGAGATCATCCCCGAGATTTTGGATGTAGATCTTACGAAACGGCCTGCAAATACAATTGCCTATGTTTTACCGTCGGTATGTCCCATTTGCGGTGCACCGACAAAAAGGGATGACGACGGTGCATTTCTGCGTTGCACAGGCGCAGCTTGCCCTGCCCAGCTTTCCCGGAATATTGCCCACTTTGTCAGCCGGGATGCCATGGATATTGAGGGCTTAGGTTCATCTATCGTGGACGCACTGATTGAAAAGGGGTTGCTGAGATCTGCGGCGGATATTTACTATCTTTCTCTGGAAGAAATCAAACAGCTTTGGCAAAGCGGTGAAACCGCCGCACAAAAGCTGCTCACTGCCATCGAAAACAGTAAACAACAGGATTTAAGCCGTTTGATTTACGCTCTGGGTATCCGCCAGGTTGGTGCAAAAACAGGTAAATCCTTAGCTTCAGCTTTTGGTACTATGGACAAGCTGGCAGCTGCGAGTTTAGAGGAGTTGACAGAGGTGCCGGATATTGGTGCCATTACAGCGGAGTCCATCAGAGATTGGTTTGCTCAACCTCAATCTCAAGAAATGTTGGAGAAGCTTCGTTTAGCCGGCGTAAATTTTGAAAACCTGCGTGCAGTTACGGATAACCGCTTTGCCGGGATGACTTTTGTTCTTACCGGCGCGTTAACCAAGTTTACCCGGGAGCAAGCTACGGAACAGATTGAATCCTTTGGCGGCAAAGCCGCCGGATCGGTATCTAAGAAAACAAGTTTTGTGGTTGTTGGCGAAAATGCCGGATCTAAGGAACGAAAGGCAAGAGAGTTGGGTATTCCGATTCTATCCGAAGATGATTTCTTAGCAATGTTGCAATGAAAAAATACGGAGAGCGACTGCTCTCCGTATTTTTTTATAAGCTGAAATCAACCTCATCGTATTTCTTGGTGTCCAGGGGCTTCATCTTGGGCGGGATCCGTTTGCAAGGATCGTAACGGAATTTGCGGCATTTGGATCCTGCTAGTACAACACCCTTTTTGATGCACAAAATCTGAGTTTCATCCATAGTTGTACCCCACTGACAGTAAGCGCAGGCGGGAGTAATCTTCTTGCGAAACAGCATAATTTGCTCCTTTCGACTGTTAATTACCTGTATTATACAACAGACGGGCTGAAAATTCCACAACTTTTTTTCGTCTCAAAATAAACACATATAGTAAAATACAAAATATCAATCCAATAAATGTGGGCAAAGATACGAAAATTGCTTCACTTTTTCTAAACAGAATGGGCTGTATCAGGAGACAAAGCGGTATGGTCAGTATTGTTTGCAATACTTTTCCCGGGAAATACCGGCCGGTGCCGAGACCCTCTGTTACGGTCGTTGTCTGCATACCGACACACAGCCCACCAAAGCTCAATATGATTCCTGCAAGCAGAAACCGCATACCTTCATTGGAAATGTTTTTCAGCATTACACATCCGTTTGACAGCTCCAGGAAACCGGAAAACAGCACCTGCGCATATGTAGGTAATAACCATAAAAACCAACGGTTACAAAATCCTAATAGGATCCGAAACAGTATCACCCATCCGCAAATGCTGCAGGTAGACTTCATGGCTTTTTGCAGAGATTCCGGAAAAGAAATGCCGGTACTTGCAGAAATTTGAGTAGGTTCGCTGTTATGGGATGGCAGGATACAACCTGAGATCAGTGCTGAAAGAATATGAACACCCCATAATACCCAAACAGTTTTTGCGCTTGAAAACAGGGGAGCTATCATGCCAAACAGAAAGGCGGGCCCTGCGTTATTGCAAAAACCAAGCATTCGTCTGGCTGTATTTGCAGATAGTCTTTCTTCATTGTAAGCTTGAGTGATTAGCCGGGCCCCGATAGGATAACCCGCAAGAAAACCTAAAACTAAAAGAGATTCCGCTCCTTTGGGGATTTTGCAAATCCGCCCGAGTGGTTGCAATAATCGAAAATTCTGCCCCAATACACAACTATTGATAACACCGGACAGTACAAAAAAGGGGAACAGGGACGGTATGATCGTTTGTGTACATAGGACTAAACCTTCCCGCGCAGATGCAACAGATGTTCTTGTGTCAAGAATAATCACGAGCATAGCGCAAGCGGCTACCATACCACGAACCAGTTGTTTTTGCTGTTTCATTTGATCACCTCGTAAGAAACTATGTCTATGCAGTAAAATTCAGCACACATATTTCATACACTTTTCCGAAGGGGGCATTATGATGAGAAAAATTCAGCAGTTTCGTCAGCGGGAGAATGTGCTTTCTGTGCTCCCAATTGTGGAGTTGGTAGGGCAAGGAAGACTATTGATTGAAAATCACCAAGGGGTTTTGTCTTATGCCCCCAATATGATCAAAATAAAGGTCAGCTATGGGTGTATTATCGTAGAGGGAAATGAATTACAACTTATGGAAATGAGTAGAGTGAAATTGGCAATCTGTGGCAGGATAAACTGCCTTCAGATACTTGGTAGGTGATAAAATGAAAAAACTTGACATCCTTCCAGGAAATGTAATAGCTGAAATTACAAGTGCAGATATTTCCTCTTTACTCAATATATTAACATTAAGCGGAATACAGATGCAGTATATTCAGTATTGTGATGATCTGTCGGTACGCATTAGCGTAGGCCGAAAGAATTATCAGAACCTTGTTATTCTATCCGAGAAACACGGTGCTGTTGTAAAAAGGAAAGGTTTCAATGGTATTTTCCCGATTGCTGATCGATTAAAGAAAAGACCGGTTTTGATACTATTTTTGCTCGCCGTGTTTCTGGTAAGCTGTTATGTTCCAAGCAGAATCTTTTTTCTGCGTGTTGAAGGAAATACACAGGTGCCCGAAAGATACATCTTAGAAGTGGCTGCGGAGTGCGGAATAGACTTTGGTGCAAAACGAAGGTTAGTTCGCAGTGAAATGATGAAAAACAGGCTCTTGGAGAAAATACCGCAATTACAGTGGGCTGGTATCAATACCTCCGGTTGTACAGCGGTTATATCTGTTCGAGAAAAAACACACAGCGACAAGCAAAATGTATCTAAACATCAAGTGTCCAGTATTGTGGCTACAAGGGACGGTATCATACAAAGCTGTACTGTTCAGCAGGGGAATGCACTTTGCACGGTTGGGCAAGCGGTCAAGGCAGGTCAAGTGCTGGTGTCCGGATACTTAGATTGTGGTATCGTTACAAAAACTACCCAAGCTGATGCGGAGATCAAAGCGCTTACATTCCGCAACATAGAGGTTATATCGCCACATGCAGCGCTTGTAAAAAACATAGAACAAGAAGTAAAAACACGCTATGCCCTAAGAATCGGAAAAAAACTGATAAAATTCTATAAAGATAGTGGAAATTTGGATACTACATGTGGTAAAATATATTTGGAAGAGTATGTGCGTCTTCCGGGTGGGTTTTGCCTGCCCATTGCTGTTGTAAAAGAAACGGAAGTCAGTTACATTGTGGGTGAGGGTGAACTTCCTGTCTCTGAAGCTGGAGAATGGATAAAAGACTTTGCAAGTAACCACTTAAAAAATACGATGATTTCCGGTGAGATTATTTCTGCCGATGCTGAAGTAACTCCCGATGCAGGTGTATTTTGTCTTCAAGGTAGATACGCTTGTATGGAAATAATCGGACAGATTAGGCACGAGGAATTTATACCAAAGGATGATGAAAAATGACAGAACGAATCATAAACTTTGATCGCGTCGAAGATCTCATTGCTGTATTTGGCTCGTTTGATGAAAATATCAAACGAATTGAAGAGGCGCTGGATGTAAAAATAATTAACAGAGGAACTGATTTGCGTGTCAGTGGCGACGCTGAAGCTGTTGATAAGGCGGCACGGGCACTGGAAGGCCTCTTGGCTTTGGCAGCCAAGGGTGAAGTGATTGATGAGCAGCGTGTGCGCTATCTCATTACCCTGGTGAAAGAGGGCAACGATGACTATGTTACCCAGATGGCTAAGGATGTTGTGTGTATCACCGCAAAGGGTAAGCCCATCAAGGCCAAAACCGTCGGTCAGCAGCAATATATGAAGGCAATTGCTAAGAACACAGTCACATTGGGTGTCGGTCCTGCCGGTACGGGTAAGACCTACCTGGCTGTTGCTGCCGCTGTTGCTGCTTTCCGGGAAAGAACTGTGAATAGAATCATCCTTACCCGCCCTGCGGTCGAGGCAGGTGAGCGGTTGGGTTTTTTGCCCGGCGATCTTCAGAACAAGGTTGATCCCTATCTGCGCCCTTTGTACGACGCTCTGTATGAGATGCTGGGACCGGAAACTTTCCAGAAGTATCAGGAGCGCGGCTCTATTGAAGTTGCACCTTTGGCCTATATGCGCGGGCGTACCTTGGACGATAGCTTTATTATTCTGGACGAAGCTCAGAACACCACAAAAGAGCAGATGAAAATGTTTCTGACACGCCTTGGCTTCGGTTCGAAGATTGTAATTACAGGTGACGTAACGCAGATAGACCTGCCCAGCGACAAAATCTCCGGTCTTAAAGACGCCCTCCGTGTTTTGGAGGGTGTGCAGGATATCGCCATTTGCCGATTGACAGCTGCAGATGTAGTTCGCCACAGCCTTGTGCAAAAAATTATCGATGCCTATGAAAAGGCTGACAAGAAAGCAGAAGCCACCAAACCGGCAAACAGCCGTAACCAAAGGAAGAAGTAATATGGTACAACACAAAATCAATATTACGTTCAATTGCTTGACATTTCAAAAAATCCCGGTCACGATGATCGTTCGCAAGTGCATCGAGGCAACCTTGCAGGCAGAGGGAATAGAAATCCCTTGTGAGATTAATGTTCTTGTCACTGATGATAAGGAAATCCGGGCCATCAATTTGGCAAGTCGAGAAATTGACAAGCCTACCGACGTGCTGAGCTTTCCTATGTTTTCTCTGGAACCCGGCAATCCTCCAGAGAATTGGGATAGCTACATAGACCCGGAGACAGAACTGTGCCCCCTTGGCGATATGGTGATTTCTTTGGAAAGAGCAATCGCCCAGGCGAAGGAATTTGGACACAGTACCCGCCGGGAAGTAGGCTATTTGACAATTCATTCCATTTTGCATCTGTTGGGGTATGACCACCTGGACGAAGGCCCTCAGAAGGCGCAGATGCGGGCAAGAGAAAAAGAGATTGTTGCGGGCATTCCCCGTATGCACAGAGCGTAAATACAAAGGAGAATAATTATGGCTACTAAAACTGCTATGATCACCATTGCCGGACGGCCCAATGTTGGTAAATCCACCTTAACAAATTATTTGGTTGGCGAGAAGATTGCCATTGTTTCCAATAAGCCCCAGACCACCCGTAACCGAATTTGCGGCATTGTTACAAAAGAGGATATTCAGTATGTCTTTGTGGACACCCCCGGTTTCCACAAGCCCAGAACAAAGTTGGGCGACTATATGGTAAATGTCACCCGGGAATCCATTGCGGATGTGGATTTGACCATTCTCATGGTGGAGCCTATTGCCTCCATTGGTCCTCAGGAAGAAGAGCTGATTGAACAGCTGAAGCAGAAGAAATGCCCTGTTGTCCTGGTAATCAACAAAATCGATACTGTCGAAAAAGACAGCCTTCTGGAAGTGATTGCTGTCTATTCCCAGGCTGCGGCCTTTGATGCTATTATTCCTATCTCTGCAAAGACCGGCGACGGTGTGGAGCAGCTGATGGAAATGTGTGCAAAGTACGCTGTGGAGAGTCCGTTTTTATTTCCTGATGACATTACAACCGACCAGCCGGAACGGCAGGTTATGGCAGAAATTATCCGTGAAAAGCTTTTGTGGACTCTTGACAGGGAAGTGCCACACGGTACAGCAGTGGAAATCACGAAGTTTACGGAGCGTGATAACGGTATTATCGATATCGATGCTACGATCTATTGTGAAAAAGCCAGCCATAAAGGCATTATCATTGGCAAGCACGGTGATATGCTGAAGAAAATTTCTACTATGGCTCGCAATGATTGCGAACGCTTTATGGGCACGAAGGTCTTTTTGACGACCTGGGTCAAGGTTAAGGAGAACTGGCGTGACAGTGACTTCTTGGTGCGGAATTTTGGCTACAGAGAATAATTTCCAAGTCTAAACATGTACTCTCTGCAAACACTATGTTTGGAGGGGATGCAGATGACTTCACAGGATTACTGGCAGATATTCTTAGAAACCGGCGCACCGGAGATGTATCTGCTGTACAACAAAGCGCTGAAAATGGAGACAAGCTATGTACCTGACAACACAGGCGCTGGTACTGCGGGTCACAGCCTACAATGATACCGACGGCTTACTGACTCTGCTTACGCCTAACCACGGGAAGCTGACAGCCAAGGCAAGAGGACTTCGCAGAAAGAACAGCCCCTTGGTTGCCCCGTGTCAGCTTTTGGCATATGGGGAATTTACATTATTTGAATATCGTTCTATGTACACTGTAAACGAGGCACATTCCGTTGAGCTATTTACTCCCTTGCGGTCCGATTTGGAAAAGCTGTCGTTGGGCACTTATTTTGCTCAGGCTGCGGAGTTACTCTCCCAAGAAGATCTACCTAATCCGGAACTGCTTTCATTACTGTTGAATTGTTTGTATGCCTTATCCAGGTTAGATACGCCGCAGGCCCTTGTTAAGGCGGTTTTTGAGCTTCGTGGCGCTTGCCTCGCCGGCTATGAACCGGATCTGTATGGCTGCCATCGGTGCGGAAATCCTTTTCCGGACCGGATTGATCTATCGGAAGGTAGACTGGAGTGCAATTCTTGCCGCGACTACTCTTCCGGCGGTATTCGTATGCCTATCAGTCCGGGAATGCTGGAAGCGATGCACTACATTACCACCTGTGATCCTAAAAAGCTCTTTTCCTTCCAAATCGGCGATGACACAATAGAACAGTTATCCGCTTTAACAGAAAGTTATCTTAGTACACAATTGGAGCGGGGCTTTTCTGCCCTTGATTTCTATAAATCACTGCTGATCCCACCTCTGGAGATGCAGTAACTACAGGAGATAGTCATGTCTGAATTATACGAAAAATCCCGATTTAAGTTAGAACTGTACCGGGTTTTGCATATGTTGTCTGAGTGTGCCGGAAGCGTTGACGGCAAGGCTGCCTGTTTGGCCCTTGAACCATCTTCAGATTTGGAACTGGTACAACAATGGTTAGAAGAAACCACTGTTGCATCGACCCTATCAACCCTTAAGGGATACCCGGGTTTTGCCGGTGTCAAGGACGTGTCCGCATCCCTGGACCGTGCTGAGCGGGGTGGCACCTTACAGCCGAAAGAACTGCTAGACATAGCCAGCGTTCTGCGTTGTACCCGCAGCGTAAAGGGATATATCACGGAGGATGAACAGCGAAATATTCTGACGCCTCTGTTTGATATGCTAACCCCCAATAAATATCTTGAGGAAAAGATATTTGCAGCAATTCTTACCGAAGACGAAATTGCTGACACAGCCAGCCCTGATCTTGCGGATATTCGAAGACATATGCGCGTTCAAAGCGCAAAAATCAAGGATAGTTTACAAAAAGTGATTTCTTCTCCGGCCTATTCCAAGTACCTCCGGGAACCGATTATAACCATTCGCCAAGGCCGCTATGTAGTGCCGGTAAAGAGTGAGTGCAAGAATGATGTTCCGGGCCTGGTTCATGATGTATCTGCAACCGGTTCTACCTATTTTGTGGAACCAATGTCTGCGGTGAATGCCAATAATGCCCTTCGTGAACTTGAAATCAAGGAAATGAAGGAAATTGAACGAATTTTGGCAGAACTTTCTGCAGAAGCTGCCGGTTACAGGGACGCGATCGGCGACAATGTCCGGTTACTCGTGCAGTTGGATGTGATTTTTGCTAAGGCAAAACTCGCATTCCAAATGCGGGCCTGGGCGCCTCAGATGAACGATATTGGTAAGGTGGAGCTTCGTAACGCAAGACACCCGTTAATCGATTCTAATAAGGTTGTACCTATCTCCCTGCGGTTGGGAACTGATTTTGACACAATGATTATCACCGGTCCCAACACCGGCGGTAAGACAGTGACCCTAAAGACTATCGGTTTGCTTACTTTGATGGCAGAGTGTGGTCTACACATCCCAGCTGGGGATGGCAGCTGCCTTTCTACCTTTGATGCGATACTTGCCGATATTGGTGACGAACAATCCATTGCCCAAAGCCTATCCACTTTCTCCAGTCATATGCGTACCATTGTGGATGTTGTAGCGCAATGTGACAGCAGAACGTTGGTTTTGTTTGACGAATTAGGCGCCGGCACAGATCCTGCCGAGGGCGCTGCTTTGGCGATTTCTCTGATTGAATTCTGCAGGAAAATGGGCAGCCGTGTTGTTGCAACTACTCACTATGCAGAACTGAAGCTGTACGCAATGCGCACAGAAAATGTTATCAATGCGTCCTGTGAATTCAGCGTGGAAACCTTGCAGCCCACCTATAAGCTTTTAATCGGTATTCCCGGCAAATCCAATGCATTTGCTATTTCTCGCAAACTTGGTCTTTCTGAGGACATTTTGAAGGAAGCAGCTGATCTGGTAAGCCAAAGCGATAAAGATTTTGAGGATGTACTTTCCCAATTGGAGCAGCAACGTCAGCAGATGGAAGCTGCCCGTGCTGAAGCGGAGCATTTGCGCCAGGAAACCGCAAAAATCAAGCAGCAGAGCGAAGAATTCAACGCCCAGCTGCAAGTAGAGCGGGAAAAAGCTATGGAACAGGCTCGCCTGGAAGCGCAGCGCATCATTGAAGATGCCCGCCGTATTGCCAATGCCGCATCCGAAGAGATTAAAGCGCTGAAAAAGCAGCTTGCTGAGAGTGCTGACACCCAGGGCATCAATCAAAGACAGGCTGACCTGCGCAGAAGTCTGAATGAGGCAGAGAGCAAACTTCGCGCAGGACAAGTGCAAAAGGCCCGGCCCAAACCGTCCAGAGGTGTACTTGTTGGCGATACCGTTGAACTGTTGAAGTTGGGAACAAAAGCCAGCGTGATTGCTATTAACAAAGACGGTACCTATCAATTACAGGCCGGTATTTTGAAGCTGACTGCAAAAGCTGATGAGATTTATCTTTTGGAGCAGGAGAATCCCTATCAGCAGAAGGGCGGTCGCCCAGCGCACTCCGGCAGAGAGATGAAAATGGCAGTGATGTCATCTGAGATCGATCTGCGCGGTATGGATTCTGTAGAAGCCATCTGCATTTTGGAACGATATCTGGACGAAGCAATGCGTTCCAATGTCAGCCCTGTGCGAATTATTCACGGAAAGGGAAGCGGTGTTCTGCGCAGTGCGGTGCAGCAATCCCTTAAGAAAAATAAATTTATTAAGACGTTCCGCCTTGGTCTGTATGGCGAAGGCGAGGATGGTGTCACAATTGCTGAATTTCGTTAAATTTGGCCTAATTTTTTGCTAAATATGTAGATTTAACGGAAAACAGTTGACTTTTCTTTCAAATTTGTTATCATATACTAAAATGGTTAATGTGACCACCACGACAATTAAGGAGTGTATTGATATGTTTAGTAAGGAAGTCGTTGTTCGCTGCGAATCCGGTCTGCACAATAAGCAGGCTACATATTTTGTGCAGAAGGCCATCGAATTTGATTCCAGTGTTTGGCTGGAGTCCGGCAATCGTAAAATGAACGCAAAGAGCTTGCTGGGCATTATGTCTTTGGGAATCGTTACCGGTGCTACTGTTGTTTTGAGCGCTACCGGCGCTGATGCCGAAGCAGCTGTAAATGCGCTGGAGACCTTTCTTCAGCAGGATGTTTATTGATCGTATATTTGACACCGCCTCAACGCGTAATAGCATTGAGGCGGTACTTTTTGGAGTAGACTATGCTGATTGATCAACTGAAGGAAAAGGCTGCTGCTTTACCGCTGGCACCCGGTGTCTATATTATGAAGGACAAGAGTGAAACTGTCCTTTATGTAGGCAAGGCAAAAAAACTGAAGAACAGAGTCGGCCAGTATTTTCAGGATACTGCATCCCACTCAGCTAAGACCAAGCTTATGGTCAGTAAGATCGATCATTTTGATGTGATTGTTGCAGCGTCGGAGTTTGAGGCCTTGGTGCTGGAGTGCTCGCTGATTAAGCGGTATATGCCTAAATACAATATCCTTTTGAAGGACGATAAAGGTTATCCTTATCTTCGGCTGGATATGAAGCAAAAGTATCCGGCAATCACACTTACTAACAGAACTGCCGACGACGGTGCAAGTTATTTTGGTCCCTACGGCAGTCGCAGTGTTACACAAAGCCTACTGGAAGCAATTCGCTTAACCTTAAAGCTTCCCGGTTGCGGAAAGACATTTCCGAGAGATATTGGAAAAAGCCGCCCTTGTTTGAATTATCACATGAATCAATGTGAAGGTTGGTGCCAGGTAGGGAAGACCAGTCAAATGTACCGCGAGCGCATTGAGCAAGCCAGACAGCTGTTGAAAGGAAATTATAAGCAGGTTGCTGCTGATATTCGTAATCAAATGACCGCTGCAGCCGATGATCTAAATTTCGAGTTGGCGGCCAATCTGCGGGATCGTTTAAAGGCTGTGGAAGCTTTGGGACAAAAACAGCTTGTTACTGCCGGTACGCTTGCCGATACCGATGTAATTGGTTTCTGTCAGAATGATACTAAGGCTTGTTTTGCGGTTTTGCATTTTAGCGGTGGAAATTTGCTGGATAAGGATTATGAGATTTTGGGTTCTGTTGATGATACTGAATCTGCAGTCGAAACCCTGCTGACACAGTATTATTTGAGCAGAGGTTATGCACCCAAACATATTTTGTTACCAATCGCACTGGAAGACAGCGCTATTGTAGAGCAGCTGTTTGAAGAGAAACTTAATCGAAGTACCAAGCTGCGAGTTCCGCAAAGAGGCGACAATATGCGCCTTGTGGAATTGGCAAACGCCAATGCAAAGGAAGAGGCAGAGCGGATTACCTCAAAGGAAGAAAAAGTAAAGGGTGTTTTAAATCTTTTAGGTAAGATGTTGAATCTTCCCACACCGCAAAGAATTGAAGCGTTTGACATTTCCAATATTTCCGGTACGGATATTGTAGCCAGTATGGTTGTCTTTTTGGAAGGTAAACCTAAAAAAGGGGAGTACAAGCGTTTTTCTCTGCGGGATTTATCCGGTCAGGATGACTATGCATCCATGCACCAAGTGGTTACAAGAAGATTCACACACCTGAAGGATGGCGATAAAGGCTTTGACGCAATGCCTGACCTTTTGTTAATCGACGGTGGCATTACCCATGCCCAGACGGCGTTGGATGCGTTGAATCAGCTGGGAATCTCCGTCCCGGTATTCGGTATGGTTAAGGATGATTCTCACCGCACGAGGGCGCTGGTGACGCCGGATGGACGTGAGATCAGTATTGCAGCGCAGCAATCCGTGTTTTCGTTTATTGGAAATATTCAGGAGGAAGCCCATCGTTTTGCAATTACCTATCACAGGAACCTGCGCAGCAAACGACTACGGTATTCAGAGTTGGATTTCATTGACGGTATTGGCCCTAAGCGTAAGCAGGATCTTCTGAAGCATTTTAAATCAATTGCTGCCATTAAGGAAGCATCTATGGAAGAATTACTGCGCGTTTTGAATGTTTCGGTTGCAAATAGCGTTTATAAACATTTTCACAATAAGGAAGGGGAGTAGGAAGTTATGCGTGTGATTACAGGAAAGGCCAGGGGTGTCTTGTTAAAAACTCCTGATGGAATGGCCACGCGTCCTACCACCGACCGCGTGAAAGAAGCAATGTTCAGCATTATTCAATTTGATATTCCCGGCGCCAAGGTTTTGGATTTGTTCGGCGGTTCCGGACAATTGGGCATTGAGGCGCTGAGCAGGGACGCGAAATCCGCTGTTTTTGTTGACGAGCGAGAAGATGCTTGCAAGCTGATTCGGGAGAATTTAAAGCGCACAAAGCTGGAAAAGGAAGCCCGTGTCATTCGGTCTGATTACGCAAATTTTTTAAAAAATTGTGCAGAACAGTATGATATTATATTCCTGGATCCCCCATATGCAGAAGTTTTTTTGGAAAAATCACTAAATTTGATAACAGAAATTGACATTTTGCAATCTGGTGGTATAATAGTAGCGGAACGCTCTGTCGGAAAGGTGTTGTTATGCGATTTTCCAGGATATTCCCGTTCCAAAGATTATAAATACTCCAGTACAATCCTGACAATTTTTCGTAAGGATTGACATCGCAAGGACTTTTTATGAAAGTAGCCATTTATCCGGGAAGTTTTGACCCCATAACCAGCGGACATTTAAATATTATTCGAAGAGCTGCCAACATATTTGATAAGCTGATTGTCTGTGTAATGGTCAACGGAACGAAATCTCCGTTGTTTTCACAGGAAGAACGTGTGAAGATGATTCGCGATGTTGTCAGTGATATTCCAAATGTGGAAGTGGATGCGTCCTGCGATCTGCTTGCCGAGTACGCCAGGCAGAAGGGAAGTTGTGTGATTGTAAAAGGTCTTCGCGCCGGTTCTGACTTTGAAAACGAGTTTAGCATGGCTATCATCAATCATAAAATCAATCCCAATTTGGATACAATGTTCCTAACTGCGGAACATCAATATATGTATCTTAGCTCCAGTACGGTAAAAGAATTGGCAAATTATGATGTGGATTTGTCTGAGTTTTTGCCGGAGCAAATAATTCCAGTCTTCAAACAGCGAATAGCTGATGTACGTCAAGGAGGAAAGAAAAAATGAACGAGCAGAATATCGAAGATATCATTTCCGCGTTATATGATATGGTGCAGGATGCACGCGCACTTCCTTTGGGTGCGGATAAGTGCATTCTGGAGCGTGACAAGGTCCTGGATATGCTGGACGAAGTGATTGCCCAGTTGCCTATGGAGCTGAAGCAGGCCCGTACCATCGTTGAGTCCCGCAACGAACTGATTGGCCAGGCTCGCCGCGAGGCTGAGAATATGATCCGTCAGGCTCAGGAGCAGGCTGATAAGATGATTGCTGAGGAAGCTATCTATGTTGAGGCTAAGCGTCAGTGCCAGGAGATGGTTGCACAGACCAAGAACCGTTTGGCAGACTTGCGTCGTGCAAGCAACGAATATATGGATGACGCACTTCGCCGTACCGAGGAAGCCGTCGCTATGTCTTTGGAAGATGTCCGCGACACCCGCGCAAAGTTCAAGGCGTTGATCGAGGCGCAGGAGAAGCGCTCTGAAGCAGCCGGCGAAATCGAAGCATAAAAATAGAAACAGCTCAAAATGCATTTTTTGAGCTGTTTTTTAATAATCTTTCGGAGGTATTCTTGTGAATTATTTGGAAAACTATGAATTTTGGTGTAATGCTGACTTGCCTGCAGAAGTTAAGCAGGAATTGGCAGCGATAAAGAATAACGACGAGGAATTAAAGGGTCGTTTTGGTAGCGATTTGCAATTTGGCACAGCCGGCATGCGTGGTATTATGGGTGCAGGCAGCAACCGTTTAAATAATTATACTGTTCGCAGAGCAGCGCAGGGCATGGCTGCGTGGCTTGCATCTACCGATTTACCGCAAAAGGCGGCAATCGGCTATGACTCCCGTCATAATTCTAAGGAATTTGCGCAGGTTTGCGCAGTAGCATTTGCTGAAAAAGGAATTCATACCTGGTTGTACAACCGCTTGGCGCCTACACCGATGCTTTCCTATGCAGTTCGTGAATTGGGATGCGGCTGTGGTATTGTGATTTCAGCCAGCCACAACGCAGGTGCTTATAATGGCGTAAAATGCTATGGTCCTGATGGTTGTCAGATGACAGATGCGCCTGCAGCGATAGTTACAGAAAAAATCTCTCAAATTCCTTACTTTGTTCCTGAAGCCCAATCCTTTAGCGATTATTTGGAAGACGGTATGATCTCCTACATTGAGCAGAAAGTTTGGGAGAAATACTACAATACAGTTCTTGCAGAATCCATTTCTCCCGAAATAATTAAAAGTGCAAGTCTTAATATCGTGTATACACCTTTGTGCGGCACAGGCAACGAGCCTGTACGAGAGATCCTAAGTCGTCTTGGTGTAAATATAACTGTGGTTTCCTGTCAAGAAAATCCTGATGGGTATTTCAAGACTTGCGAATATCCCAATCCGGAAACCGATGCAGCTTTAGCTGAGAGCTACAAGGTTGCTGACAGCGTTCTCTGCGATGTTATCTTGGGAACCGACCCGGACGCCGACCGTGTTGCAATCGCCGTTCCAAACGGAGAGAACGGCTACCAGAAGCTATCCGGCAATGAGTTGGGTTGCCTTCTGATGGATTACATTCTCAAGGCGCGTTCTGCAAAAAAGGATATTCCTGAGGGCTCAATCGTGGTACGCAGTATTGTCTCTTCTCCCTTGGCTGATCGCATTTGCGAGCATTATGGCGTTGAAATGCGTGCGGTGCTTACCGGCTTTAAATACATTGGTGGAGAAATCCTGGAGCTGGAACAGAAGGGCGAGGAAAACAAGTTTATCTTCGGCTTTGAGGAAAGCTGCGGTTATCTGAAAGGCACATATGCTCGTGACAAGGATGCTGTGGTAGCCTCTATGCTTGTTTGTGAATTGGCTGCAGCGCTGAAAATGGAGGGCAAAACGATCCTGGATGCGTTACGGGATTTATATGCCACCTACGGCTATTATTTAGCCAAGGTACAAAGTGTTGAATTGACCGGTGCTGATGCCATGGAGAAAGCTGCAAAAATGATGGCTGATCTCCGTTTAAACGCACCCAAAGCAATCGGTGGTGCTGATATCACAGAAATCCGTGACTATGGCAGCGGCGAAGCGAAAGATCTGCCGACCGGTAAGACCTCGGTTATCAACCTCCCTAAATCCAATGTACTGGAATTCGTGTTGGGCGAAAAGGGAAGTGTTATTGTAAGACCTTCCGGTACAGAGCCGAAAGTTAAATTCTATTATACTGCTGTTGGCGCAACTGAGGATGCTGCACAGGAACTTCTGACGAAGATGATAGAGCAAATGTCTTTCTTTTTTTAGATTTCTTCTTTTGCCTTTCTCAGCGCATTTGCCAGCTGATCAGGGCAGGAGGTAGGCTTCATACCGCAATGAATACCTTCCAGACGGGAGATAACTTCATCAACCTCCATCCCTTCCACCAGTTTGCCAATACCCTGGAGATTGCCGTTGCAACCCCCTAGGAATTCCACATCATACACTTTTCCGTCCTCAATACGGAAGAAAATTCTTTGAGAACAAGTTCCTTTTGTTTTACTTTCAAACTGCATACTATATTCCTTCCTTTACGCAATAACATCTGCTATTTCTGCATTCACAAGTTCTGCCAGTTCCATAGGATCGAGAATAATTTGATGACCACGCTCTCCGGCAGAAACCGCAATTTCGTCATAAAGCTGGCAGGTTTCTTCAAAATAAGTGGGGTATTTCTTTTTCATACCTACGGGGGAACAGCCACCACGAATATAACCGGTTAGTCCCAACAGATCTTTTACCGGAATCAAGGCCATATCCTTGTCACCGGCGGCCTTGGCTGCTTTCTTTAAGTCCAATTCCGCACAAACAGGGATACAGAACACATTGATTCCTGTTCGGCTGCCTTTTGCGACCAAGGTTTTGTACACTTGCTCGGGCGCAAAGCCAATGGCCTCTGCTACATGCATACCATTCAGATCGTCGGGGTCAAAATCGTAAAATTCTTCTCTACAGTTGATTTTTGCCTGCTGTACCAATCGCACTGCATTCGTTTTTGTAGCCATATTTATCACCGGGGGTTATTATACGATAAAACTTCCAAACTTGCAAGGGCGAATTGTTTTCCTCTTTCCGGTTATCCTACAATTCGGAGGGATGTAAGATGGAACAGAAAAGTAAGGATACACAGGGAAACCAGGACGAACTTTTAGAGCTGGGCTCTGATTTAAGCAAGGGCAGCCAAGGCAATATCTACACCTTGACGATCATCGGACAGATCGAAGGCCATCAAGTATTGCCGGAAACTGTAAAAACGACAAAGTACGAGCATATTCTACCCCTGCTTGCTGGCATTGAAGAAAGCGAAGAGATAGACGGACTTTTGTTGCTGCTGAATACCGTGGGTGGCGATATTGAGGCTGGTCTTGCCATAGCAGAGATGATTGCCGGCATGAAAAAACCTACGGTGAGTCTTGTTTTGGGCGGCGGACATTCCATTGGTATACCGCTTGCGGTATGTACTAAAAAGTCCTTTATTACCCGTACGGCCAGCATGACGGTGCATCCGGTAAGAATGACCGGCCTTGTGGTTGGCGCACCGCAAACTTTCCGGTATTTTCATCGGATTCAAGAACAAATCACTGATTTTGTAACATCAAATTCTGCAATTTCAAAAGAGAAATTTGAAGGGTATATGATGGCAACAGGGGAGATGGCAACAGATGTTGGTACGATACTTTACGGCAAGGATGCGGTTGCTTCCGGTCTGATTGATTCCCTAGGCGACTTAAATGATGCCTTAACTGAGTTGCATGCAATGATTGATGCACAAAATACCGAGAAGAAATAATTTTAATACTGGAAATTCCGGATTAAATATGTTATTATATACTGAAAAGTATTGGAAGGAGGCAGATGCATCTTGTCAGTGATTGAAAATATTCTGTATGGATTTATATCCGGATTGACAGAGTTTCTGCCTGTTTCCGGAAGCGGACACCAAGCGTTGCTGCATCATCTGTTTGGTGTCAATACCAGAGTGTCTTTACAGGACATTCTGGTACATATTGGTATTTTACTTTCTGCCTTTGTTGTTTGTCGCGATAATATTGCACGGCTTCGTTGGGAACAAGGTACAGCCAGAACTGTCAGACGAGAAAAATCCCGCCGTATGGATACCCAAAGCCTTTATGAACTGCGGCTCTTAAAATCCACCGTTGTACCAATGCTCTTGGGAACCATTCTCTTTAATCTGATTTTTAAGACAGAAAATAATCTGTCACCCCTTATCTGGTTGTTCATCGTAAACGGTGTAATCTTGCTGATTGCCGAGCATATGCGCCAGGGTAATCGGGATGCTAAAACCATGACCGGATTCGATGGAATTCTCATTGGTGTTACCACAGCGGCATCTACGCTTCCCGGCTTGTCCGGAACCGGAATGACTTTGTCCTATACTACAGCAAGAGGCACCGATATTCACAAGGCAACAAACTGGGTGATTTTATTGGTGATTCCCGCTATGCTGTTTGCTGTATGCTCAGATATATTTTATATTTTCGGCAACGGTTTTGGTACTGTTTCTTTTATAATGATCCTTGGATGCGTTTTAGCAGGTATCAGCGCGTTTATTGGCGGTTTTATTGGCATATCTGTTTTGCGCTTGTTGGTCACGAATTCCAGTGTGTTTCAATTTTCGTATTACTCATTTGGTTTAGCTTTGCTATCCTTTATGCTTTATTTGTTTACTTGATGGGAGGTTCTTATGGCTGAAAAGAAAAAGAAGACTATTGCAAGCCGTGCCACCAATTCTGCAAAGAATTCTTCTAAAAAGAATACAAATACAACCAAAGAGCAGGATAGCATTGAGCAAAAGATCCCTGCACGTTTGATTAGTTCTTCCGTTTTTTTGGGATTGTTTATTCTTTTTATTATTGTTTTCTTTAATTCTCAGGGTGTTATTCCCGGAATAATCGAAAAACTTGTGCATGGCCTATTTGGCAGAGCAGGTTTCGTAGTATCTATACCTGCACTGTTATACCTGTTCATCATCCATGCATTTAGCAAAGGCCGACCCGTAAAAATGCGGTCTATCTGCATCGGCTGTTTTGTTATTATTCTTGGATGTATTTCTCACTTGCTTCTTGCAAAAAGTCAATCCGCTAATGTATATATGTCTATCACCGATCTGTATATAGGTGGTATTAACCACACAAGTGGTGGCTTGATCTGCGGCGGAATTGCAATGCTCATTTACTTATGCTGTCACAACACCTTGAGTTATGTGGTCCTGATTATTGCGGCAATTTTTACATTGCTTGGCGCCATGCAAATTACTGTTACAAGTATCACTCGCGCTATTAAAAACCGTCCCAGAGCTGAAATTGAGGAAGAGGTTGGGGAGCGTCCGGAACCTGCTACAATTGTTGTAAATCATATTGCAAACAAGCGCATCGAGTATCTGGAGCAGAAGCGGGAAAGACGCATTCAAAAAGAGGCTGAAGCTGAAAGGGTAGACCCGATAAGACCCGCCGGTCCGCGGGATGCCGATGTGGTTGCCGATATGTTCCGGCAAATCGACAGCGATATCGAAACCCCTGTTTCTGCTGCAGGAGAATATGTATCTGCACCCGGCGACCCGGAATTCTTCGCCCAGGGTGAACTTGACCCGGTGTCAAAGATGCCTCCGCTCATCAAGAAAGAAACATCCGAGAAGGTAACTGTTAAGCGCATAAAGCGGGAAAAGGTTACGCGCAAGGAGGCTGATGAATCAGCCGAAGAAGTCAAAGAGGAAATCTCTGACGGAGAAAAAATGCAGGCACCGGCCTATGCGTTTCCCCCAATTGATCTATTGAAGATTTCTGGCGCAGGCGGTGGCGACGGTACTGCCGAAATGCGTGAGAATAGCCGTCGTTTGAGCGAAACATTGGCCAGTTTTAAGATTGAGGCCCATATTATCAATGTGACTCGCGGCCCCAGTGTTACCCGTTATGAGGTCGAGTTGGAAAAAGGTGTTCGTTTAAACAAGCTGACCTCTGTTGCCGATGATATTGCCTTGAGTTTGGGTGCTGTTGGTGTGCGTATCGCTGCGATTCCCGGTAAGATTTCTGTTGTAGGTATTGAAGTACCCAACCGTGCAGTAACAATGGTCTCTCTGCGGGAGGTTATTGACTCTCAAGAGTTTGATAAAGCTAAGTCTAAGTCCTCGTTTGCCGTTGGCAAGGATATTGGCGGCAACTGCATTGTGGGCAATATTGCAAAGTTGCCCCATATGCTGATCGCGGGTACTACCGGTTCCGGTAAATCTGTTTGCATGAACTCAATCATCATTTCTCTGCTGTACAAAGCAAGTCCCGATGATGTGAAGCTGATTATGGTTGACCCCAAGATGGTTGAATTAGGAATCTACAACGGCATTCCACACCTGCTTATCCCTGTTGTTACTGACCCCAAGAAGGCCGCTGGCTCCTTGCAGTGGGCTGTGTCTGAAATGATGCGTCGTTATAAGGCTATGTCCGATGCCGGTGTTCGTGATTTGGAGTCCTATAACAGCATCGTTGAAAGCCAGGAAACCGAGGCTACTAAGCTGCCCCAGGTTGTTGTCATTATCGACGAGCTGGCTGACCTTATGCTTGTTGCGGCAAAAGAGGTGGAAGAGTCCATTTGTCGTATTGCACAGATGGGTCGTGCCGCCGGCATTCACTTGATTATTGCCACACAGCGTCCTTCTGCAGATGTTATTACCGGCCTAATGAAAGCAAATATCCCCTCTAGAATTGCGTTTGCAGTGGCGTCCGCGATGGAATCCCGCATCATTCTGGATACCCAGGGCGCTGAAAAACTGGTTGGCAAGGGTGATATGCTCTATTCTCCCATTGGCAGCGGCAAACCCAAGCGTGTCCAAGGTTGTTTTGTCAGCGATCCCGAGGTGGAAGCTGTTGCGACCTATGTAAAAGAGAACTATGTCACCAACTATGATCAGCAGATTATGGAAGAAATCGAGCGGAAAGCAGTACAGACCGGTAATAAGGCTACTGCGTCCGACCCGGAACCCAATGCTGATGAATTGGCCGGTGACGAAATGCTCCCGGCTGCTGTGGATGTGATTTTGGAAACGGGACAGGCTTCTGTGTCTATGCTTCAGCGGCGACTAAAGCTTGGTTATGCCCGCGCAGCAAGAATTGTCGATGAAATGGAAGAAAAGGGCATAGTCGGCCCCTTCCAAGGCAGTAAACCCCGGGAAATTCTCATCACCAAAGAACAATGGGCAACAATGCAAGGCGGATCTGATATGCAAATGGGCTTTGATGATTTGGAGGAAATGAACGAAACGGAGGAGTTTGAATCCGAGGAATTCTAATTGTTTATTCTGAGCATTCGTTCGTTATAAAACCAGCTGAGCAATCGGCAAAAATATTTGCATCGCATCCGGAGCGCCGGAGCGACAGCAAGGAGGAAAATATAAATGAATAGCAAAACAAAAAAGATCGTAGGAATCGGCCTGTTTACAGCAATTGTATTGGTACTGCAATTTTTGGGCGGCGGAATCAAGTTTGGAATGTTCTCCATTTCTTTGGTCCTGGTTCCCATTGTAGTTGGTGCTGCTGTTTACGGCTGGCAGGCCGGTGGCTGGTTAGGCTTTGTGTTTGGTGTGGCTGTGTTGCTTAGCGGTGACGCTGCAGCATTTCTTGCCGTGGATGTTCTCGGAACGATACTTACAGTATTGGTTAAGGGTACGGCCGCCGGACTTTGCACCGGCCTTGTTTTCAAGGCGATGCTTGGTCTTTTAAACAAGTATTCAAAAAGTCGCGTAGAGTTAATGAAAAAGGAATATGGTTTGGGTGAATGCTGTGAAGCTGCTGCTTATGATTATATCTCCAGAAACAACAAGTACACTGCTGTGCTGATTGCAGCAATTGTTTGTCCTGTTGTGAACACCGGTGTTTTCCTTTTGGGTTGTCAGGTGTTTTTCCTGGAAACCATCGCAGAATGGGGTGCTGCGGCAGGCTTTGCAAATGTGGCTGGGTATATGTTCCTTGGCTTGGCCGGTACAAACTTTTTGGTTGAACTTGGCACGAATCTATTTCTGAGCCCAGTTATTGTAAGGCTGGTTTCTTTTGCTAAAAAATAATTTACATAGGCGGCTGACAGTTTTTGTCAGCCGCCTATTTTTGTCTATGAAACAGTACGCCTTTGTCACCGGAGTCTGTGGCTTCTATAGCGTGCTTTCAAGATTGTCACATATATGATCTGCACTGTGGAAGAAATCCAATACAGCCGAAGACAGCAGTGTAACATGGGACTGCAATTAGTTTTCCACTTTGTGATAGCTTCTTTGCATATTCAACGGGTACAAGCATAGGCTTAACCGGGAGTGATGCAAATGAAATGCGCCTGGCAGGCATATCTGAATCTTCTACCGCACTGGGTGCGACAGGATGTGGACCTATACGGCAAAGAAGCCCTACAGGAACTGCATATGCGAATAGGACTGCAGCCTGAAATCTGTTTAGGCTCCAAAACACAAAGAATACACAGAAACATAACAAAAGATGATATTTCTTTCGTTATAAATGCAGCCTCAGAATATTCTCCCTGGGCTGCAAGAACACTTGCAAAAGGATATCTGACAGCCCAGGGGGGGCACAGAATCGGTGTGTGTGGCGTTGCGACTGTTGCGGATGGAGCTATGCGCGGAATAACGCAAGCCACATCCTTGTGTTTGCGCGTTGCCAGGGATATCGAAGGAATATCACCAAGGGCAAGTGATGTAACAGACTCGCTGCTGATTATTGGTCCACCGGGTAGCGGAAAGACCACTTTACTTCGAGATATCATTCGGACAAAGTCCAATGCTGAGCAAGGGAATATATCCGTTGTAGATGAACGGGAAGAACTGTTTCCCTTATACAAAGGACAGTCGTGTTTTCCAGCCGGAGAACACACGGATATTCTCAGTGGTTGCAGCAAGGCAGAGGGAATTGAAGCGGTACTGCGAAGTATGAATCCCCGGTGGATAGCTGTGGATGAGATAACAGAAAAAAGTGACTGTGACGCGCTTTTGCAAGCCGGGTGGTGCGGTGTGAATTTGATGGCAACCGCTCATGCTGGTTCGTTACAGGATTTTTTAACACGCCCAATTTATAAACCCTTGGTAGCGTGCAAGATATTTACAACTGTTTTGGTTTTACAAAGGGACAAGTCCTGGAAGAAGGAAAGGTTGTATTTATGATTTTAAAACTGATTGGAGCTGTATTTGTTGTTGTCGGTTGTGGTGGTATAGGCTTTCGTATTGCAGCAAACCATCGTTTTGAAGAAAAAAATCTGCGGCAACTAATCGGAATACTCGACTATATGGAATGTGAATTACAGTACCGCATGACACCCTTGCCAGAGCTATGCAGACAAGCATCCAAAGAATTTTCTGGCCTGCTTGGGAGTATCTTTAAGGAGCTCTCTATGGAAATGGATGCACAAAATTCCTCTGATTTGGAGAAATGTATGTCTGTTGCCCTTGAGAAAATCGGAAAGTTGCCACCTTTGACGCAGGAAGAATTGCTATTACTGGGCAGAACAATTGGTCGCTTTGATATGGAAGGACAGTTAAAGGGGCTAGAGGCAGTACGGCAGGACTGCAGAAGGCAAGTAGAGGCTCTGTCCTTTAACCGAGAGTCCCGACTTCGCAGCTATCAGACGTTAGGTCTTTGCGCCGGAGCAGCGCTTGCTATATTGTTTGTTTGATTATGGAAATTGATTTAATTTTTAAGATTGCCGCCATTGGTATCATTGTTTCTATTTTAAACCAGGTACTTTCCCGCTCCGGGCGGGAGGAGCAAGCAACAATGACCACGCTGACTGGTCTTATTGTAGTACTGATGATGGTTGCGCAGAAGATTTCTGATCTGTTTGAACTTGTGAAAAGACTATTTGATTTGTAATGAATGTATTTTGGAAAACAGTAGCCGGTATTTTGACAGCGATAATATTGTGGATAAATCTTAACAAGAGCAACAAGGATTCTTCCGTACTAATGACCCTGGCCGTATGCGCAATGGCGATAATGGCTGCCGCATCATTCTTGCAACCCGTTGTTTCGTTTATCAAGAAAATTCAGGGAATTGGAAAATTGGATGAGGGCCTGGTATCAGTTGTCCTGAAAGTTGTAGGCGTTGGGATTGTCTCAGAAATTGCTTCCTTAATTTGCAAAGATGCCGGGAATGAATCTATGGGAAAAACACTACAATTTATTGCTGCTGCAACTGTTCTTTGGATATCGATACCTGTGTTTGAAAAGCTCTTAGCCTTACTAGAGAAAATTTTGGGGGGCGTATGAGAAAATTTATAATCTTCTTGCTGTTGACCCTATTTTTGATCCAACCGGTATCTGCCAATGGGTTGACTGCACCATCCGCACCGGAATCTGCACAGCGATATATGCCTTCCGAGCAACAAACATTTGCAGATGGGCTATGGTATATCGTAAAAAGCGCTGTTTCGGCGCTGCAACCAGAGCTTGCCAACGCATCCGGTATATGTCTTTCGTTAATTGCTATTGTGCTACTTGTGAGCATATTAAGTAGTTTTTCAGAATCATCGGCTGGGGTTTTTCGTCTAGTAGTAGCAGTGGTAATTGGATTACTTTTGTTGGAACCGACCAACTCCCTGATCAGTCTGGGTACAAAAGCAGTAACAGAATTGAGTGAATACGGAAAGCTGATGATACCTGTGATGTCAGCAGCAGTAGCAGCACAAGGCGGTGCAACAACATCGGCCGCTCTTTATACCGGAACGATCCTGTTTATAACCCTTTTGACAACATTTATTACCCGCTTCATTATCCCAGCTTTATACATATACCTGTGTCTATGTGTAGCAAACTGCGCTTTGGAGCAAGATATGCTGAAAAAAGTTCGTGATTTTATAAAGTGGCTGATAACTTGGTCGTTAAAGTGGGTGCTATATATTTTTACAGGTTATATCAGTATTACCGGTGTAATCAGCGGAACTGTTGACGCATCAGCGCTAAAGGCTGCAAAAATAGGAATATCCGGTACAGTTCCTGTGGTTGGAAGCATTCTGTCCGATGCTGCTGAAACTATCTTGGTAAGTGCCGGCGTTATGAAAAATACAGCGGGCGTTTATGGTATATTTGCCGTCTTAGCTGTGTGCATTGGACCATTTGTGCGGATCGGCGCTCACTACCTATTACTGAAAATGACCAGTGCTGTTTCCAGTATCTTTGGACATAAGCCGTCAGCAGAGCTGATACAGGACTTTTCTACCGGCATGGGATTTGCCTTGGCAATGACGGGAACGGTCGGTATGTTGCTTCTCATCAGCCTTGTGTGCTATATGAAGGGAATGGGGTAAAACAGCTTGAAGGAATATGTGTTGCGTATTGTTGTGGCTGCTATCTTATGCGCTGTCGCAAGAGGTCTTCTTGGAAATAAAACAACTACAGGCCGCGTAGCGACGCTTGTGAGCGGTATTCTTATGGCCATTACTGTGATCTCGCCATTAGTAAATATCTCCTTTACTGGGATTAGCGATTTTTGGGATGACTTATCCGACGATGCAAATAAATATGTTCTTGAAGGAGTTGCTATGGCAGAAAAACAAGAGGCTGATATCATAAAGTCCCAAAGTGAAGCATATATCTTGGACAAAGCCAATCGTATGGGGTTGCAGATCGCTGTGGAGGTGGAGCTGGATGGTCATAACGGAAATATTCCCTGCGGTGTTGTCATAAAAGGAAACATATCGCCTTATGGACAGATGCAGCTTGAAAGCTACATTGAGCAGACCCTGGGTATAGCCAAGGAGAATCAAACATGGAAATAAAAAAGATCACCGATAAGCTCCACGAGTTGATTAAAAGATACAAATATGCCTGCATTGTTTTGTTGATCGGCTTGGCTTTGATGCTGATACCCACCAAACAGTCGAAACAGCTGAAAACAGAGGCAATTTCACCATCTGCTACCATTCAGGAAACGCTTTCAGAGGAATCCCTCGTACAAATTCTGCAATCTGTTGAAGGTGCCGGAAAAGTAAAGGTACTACTGTCAATAGGGGCAGGGGAGGAGACTGTATATCAAACTGATACGCAAATATCAACCACCGGCGAAAATAATGATCAAACAACAAAAACTGTTATTATTACAGATTCTCAGAGAAGCGAGTCCGGACTGATTCGACAGGTAAATCCAGTGGCCTATAAAGGCGCGATTGTGGTTTGTCAAGGAGCAGACAGTCCTTCAGTTCGCCTTGCGGTTACACAGGCTGTGTCAAAGATCACAGGACTTGGAACAGATTCTATTTGTGTGCTGAAAATGCAGTAAACGGGAGGTAAATGCATTATGAAAATTTGGAAGAAAAACTTGGTTGTCACCGCTGTTCTTTTGACAGTATGCGGTGGAATTTATGTGAATTGGATGTATGGTCAGGATCAGTCTGTGGCCGATCTGACAGATACATTAGACGAAGATAAAATTCTCTCTGTCGATAAGCTTGTTATGGCCGACGAAACAGCAGAAAACAGTAATACTATGGTTGATTATTTTGCGGCTGTTCGGCTTTCCCGACAGGAAGCACGCGACAGCGCAGTAAGTCTTCTCCAGGAAGCAATGGCATATGGTGATGAAACGGAGACAAAGTCTTCTGCAGAGTTGGAGCAGATTGTAAACACTGCTTTGTGTGAAGCCCAAATCGAAAGCCTTGTAATCGCAAAAGGCTATAGTGACTGCGTTACTTATATAGCCAACGATGCTGTTTCTGTTGCAGTAGCAGCACCGGAGGGCGGACTCCAGCAGCCGGATGTTGCGGTGATTTCCGATATTGTTGTGAATCAGTCCGGGTATACGATGGATAAGATTTATGTGGTAGAAGTGAAATGATGATTCCCCCGGAGATTATCTCCGGGGGTTTTTATAAAGAAAAGTATTGTAATTTTTCGGATATGTGATACAATATACAAAAGTATGTCATACGCAGTATGACGATTGTTTTGGAGGTTATTTCTATGGCAGAGAACAAACAGTATATTATGCAGCCCCAGGATAACGGCACCGTTAATATCTCTGAAGATGTCATTGCAGCCATTGTTGCGCATGCAGCAGTTGAGGTGGAAGGTGTTGCAGGCCTTAATGCCCACCCCAGCAATGATATTATTGAATTAATTGGTAAGAAAACCTCTGTTAAGGGTGTTAAGGTTACCATTTTGGAAAACAACTCTGTAGCAATTGACTGCAATATTAACATTAACTATGGTCAGGGTATTGTGGAAGTTTCCGCTGCTGTGCAGGAAGCAATCAAGAATGCCTTGGAGTCTTTGGCCGCAATTGAAATTGCTTCTGTTAATGTGAACGTCTGCGGTATTGTCCGCCAGTAAGGTAGGGGAGTACTATGACAAGAGGTAATGCCAGAGAGTTGGCAGTACATTTGATTTATGCCCGGGAGTTTACCGGCGATGAGCCGCAGATGGTAATTGCCACCCGTCTTGAAAAAGAATACTACGGTATGCTGTCTGAGGAAAGTCCTGTTTATGAAGACCGTCCCAGCAAAGCCCAGAGAGCATATATTGATAGTGTGGTTATGGGTGTTGCTAATCGCGTGGATGAACTGAATGAAACTATCAGTAAGTTGTCTGTGGGTTGGGATATTACCCGTATTTCCCGGCTTGCCCGCACCGTTATGCAACTGGCCATGTTTGAAATCCAGTATGTGGACGATGTACCTACCGGCGTTGCTATTGCGGAAGCAGTGCGTATTGCAAAGCTGTATGATGGCGACGAGGCCGGTGCTTTTGTTAATGGTATTTTGGGTACTTTTGCCCGCAATTTGCCTTCTGAGGTAGAAGTATGAGTGTCATTGCTTTTGATACCAGCAACTATACCACTTCCATTGCCTGGTTTGACGGCACAGTAGGGGAGAACTGCTCTCAATTGTTGCCTGTGCGTGAGGGAGAACTGGGGTTGCGCCAAAGCGATGCAGTATTTCATCACACTAAGAGCCTGCCGGAGCTTTCCGGCAGGCTGTTTTCCAATATATCAGTAAATGATATTACTGCAGTTGGGGTCAGCACCCGTCCCAGAGCCGTAGAGGGCAGTTATATGCCGTGCTTTATGGTTGGATATTCCCACGCGAAAATCCTTGCTGACACCCTTAGGGTGCCTTTGGTGGAGTGTTCTCACCAGCAAGGCCATGTTGCTGCATCTCTTTGGAGCGCAGGTAAGTTGGAACTGATGGATCAGCCACATCTTGCCTGGCACTTGTCCGGTGGTACAACAGAACTGTTGCTTGTGGAACCGGATGGAAGAAATGTCCGTTGTACCTGTATCGGTGGAACTTCTGATATTTCTGCCGGTCAGCTGATCGACCGTACCGGCCAGCTTTTAGGTCTGCCGTTTCCGGCAGGTAGGCATTTGGATGCCCTTTGGCAGCAGGCCAAGAATCAGGATGTATTCCGCGTTAAATGTCCTAAATTTACATTCTCTTTATCTGGTGTACAGAATAAGGTTACGCAGTACTATGATTCTTGTACGGATAAGGTTGAAACCGCTGCCTATGCGCTGCGTTGCGTGTGTCAAGCGGTACTTTCCGCTACTGAAAATGCGCAAAAGGAATACCCAAATGTACCGGTTGTGTTTTCCGGTGGCGTAGCATCCAACACAATGCTGCGTGAGGTTCTTGCGCCGCTGAGTCCGGTGTTCTGTCCACCACAGTATGCAACTGACAACGCAATGGGTGTAGCTGTACTTACACATCGATTACAGGAGATCTAATATGTCTCAACAAATTCTGTCTATCACGCAGATAAATGAATATATCCGCACGCTGATGGACGGAGATCGTCTGCTCTGCGGTGTGGCTGTCCGGGGTGAGATCAGTAATTACAAGGTCTATCCCTCTGGACATCATTATTTCACTTTGAAGGATGATGGTGCAGCCCTAAAATGCGTTATGTTTCGGGGAAACGCAACAAAACTGCGTTTTCGTCCCGATAACGGTATGCAGGTAGTGGCTATGGGTAAAATCTCTGTATATCCCAGAGACGGCGCCTATCAGCTGTATTGCACCGGACTGATCTTAGACGGTGTTGGTGATCTCTATGCTGCCTTTGAGCAGCTGAAAACCAAGCTGGCTGCTGAGGGCTTGTTTGATCCCGCTTATAAGAAGCCCATACCGCAATTTCCGAAGACGATCGGTATTGTTACCAGTTCTGCCGGCGCTGCGGTCCACGATATGCTGCGTATTCTCAACAAACGATTCCCTTTAACAAAGGTTCGGCTGCTGCCTGTCCGTGTACAGGGCGCAGAAGCGCCGGAGGAGATTGCAGCAGCCATTGGGTACGCCAATCACCATAAGCTTGCCGATTTGCTGATTGTGGGTAGGGGAGGCGGTTCAATTGAGGATCTGTGGGCCTTTAATGATGAGCGCGTAGCTTATGCCATTTACCGCTCGGAAATTCCAATTATATCCGCGGTTGGTCATGAACCAGATGTAACCATTTCTGATTTTGTAGCCGACTTACGGGCAGCAACGCCATCAAATGCCGCTGAGCTTGCGGTACCGGATCAGGATGCCCTGCGACAGGTGTTGGATTCTATGTCGGCATCAATGTCAACGGCCTTAGAGCGACAACTGAAAGCCTTACAGCAACGATTGAAGATGCTTTCAGAGAGCCCGGCGCTGCAGAGCCCTCAGGGCTACTTGGAGCAGCGTAGCAAGTCTGTTGAATTGCTGAAAAACCGCTTGATTTCTGCACAAAGAACAGTATTAAACCGTCACAATCAGCACTATCTTACCCTTGCAGCAAAACTGGATGCGCTGAGTCCCTTGAAGGTTTTGACCCGCGGTTATGCGATGGTGCAGGATGCAGACGGAGAAGTTATCCGTTCTGTGAAGCAAACCACCACCGGGGGTACAGTTGAAATTACCCTTCGGGACGGTACAGTCAGTGCCAACGTAACTCGAAATAAGGAGAACGCATTATGAGTCAGAAGAAACCTACTTTTGAAGAAAATATGCAGCGTCTTGAGCAGATCGTTCGGGCAATGGAGAGGGGAGAGGTGCCTCTTGAGGAATCTCTGAAACTGTTCCAGGAGGGCACAGAGCTGGTTCGCACCTGCGGAAAGCTTTTAGATGAAGCCCAACTCCAAGTGAAGAAAATCGCCGTCGCAGAAGACGGCAGCCCTGTGGAGGAACCTTTTGATGCTGAACTTTAAGGAACAAAATGCCGAGTACCTGGCTTATATTGAGCAGTATTTGGACAAACAATGTTTTTGCGACGAATCGCAGCCCCAAAAGCTGCTATTTGATGCTATGCGCTATAGCCTTTTGGCCGGTGGCAAGCGTTTAAGACCTATTTTTGTGTTTGATTTTTGCCGTATGTGCGGCGGAGATTGGAAGCAGTCTGCGCCCTTTGCTGCGGCTGTGGAAATGATCCATACATACAGTCTGATCCACGACGACCTACCCTGTATGGACAACGATGATTTTCGCCGTGGTAGACCGACCAATCACAAGGTTTATGGCGAAGCAACCGCTGTTCTTGCCGGTGACGGTTTATTAACTGCCGCTTTTGCCTATCTTGCCAAAGCACCATATACTGCAGATATCCGGATTCACGCTGTGGAGATTCTCTCAGAATGCGCCGGTGAATTGGGTATGGTGGGCGGTCAGGTGTTGGATATGTCCAGCACAGAACGGCAATGCACAGAGCAGGAGGTTTTGGATATTCAAGGTCGCAAGACCGGCGCGTTGATCCGTGCGGCATGTATGCTTGGTGTGCTGGCCGGTGGTGGTAGTGAGGCGCAGCTTACAGCTGCCGGTGCATTTGCTGATAATTTAGGTCTTGCTTTCCAAATCCGCGATGATATGCTTGATGTGATTGGCACTGCCGAGGAAATGGGCAAGTCTGTGGGAACAGATGCCGAGAAAAACACATTTGTGCAGCTCTACGGTCTTGAAGTATGTGATACTTTAGTCCGCAAGCATACGCAAGAAGCAATTTTAAATCTTAAGCAATTTCAAAATACAGCGTATATGGAATCCCTTGCAAATCATTTAACCTCCCGTACAGTTTAATGTATTACGCCTGCCAGAAATGGCAGGCGTTATCTTTACATATCGATTGCCGGATTCATACAGTAAACATTCTTTTGATTTAACTTTTCACGGAGCAACTGCATTGCTTCGCCGAAACGCTGGAAATGCACAACTTCCCGCTCACGAAGGAATTTAATCACATTGTTCACATCCGGATCATCAGACAGACGCAGAATGTTGTCATAGGTCACGCGAGCTTTTTGCTCTGCAGCCAGATCTTCGGTCAAATCAGCAATGGGATCGCCCTTGACAGCGATACTTGCTGCATTCCAAGGGAAGCCCGATGCTGCAGTGGGGTAAACACCGGCTGTATGATCGACAAAATACGGCGCAAAAGCTGAATCCTGGATTTGAGAATCCTTCATATTCCGTGTAAGCTGATGGACAATAGCTCCAATCATCTCAAGATGCCCTAACTCCTCTGTTCCAATATCTGTTAGAAGTCCCTTCAGTTCGTCAAAAGGCATACTATATCGTTGCGACAGATAACGCAAAGAAGCGCCCAGTTCTCCGTCCGGGCCACCGTACTGGGAAATAATAATGGATGCCAAGCGGGGATTGGGCTTATCGATTTTTACAGGATACTGCAGTTTTTTGTTATAGATAAACATACCTTATACCTCCCGATTTGCAGCATATTCCCAGGGCCAGGGATCATTGAGCCAGGAATAGCCGTGTTCCATTGCGGACATATGGGTCAAAGGACCACATTCCTTTTCGTATTGTTCGCGACCTTTTGCGTAGAGCTTTTGAAAGTCCTTAAAGACCTCAAACGCCTCCTTATCATCTCGGTGAGTATCCAGGTAAAGTGCCAGCTCCTGGATAACAAAGCCTAAGGTTTGCAACTCTGTCAGCGGTGTTACAGGCAATTCGTTCTTGTTTACTTTATTCATAAATGGAAGATCCAACCCCGGAAACAGTGTACCTCTTACAATCGCTGTGCGGGGCTCATATTTGGGAGGATCCTCATACTGAAAAGGTACATAAGGGTTAGCCAGGGGCGCGGTAGCCGGCAATCTGCCATAACCGCCATGCTGGCCTGTCTTTTTTAAATCCATCATATCAGTGCCTCCTGATTCATTTTGGAATCCTTGATTCCGGGTCATTCTATGCCGAATCCTGTCATAAGGTTCATTTCTGATATTCCTGTTCATAGAATTTTTTGAGGTGGTTTCTATGAAAAAAATTCCCTATCAGTCGTTTTTGCCCGTTTATTTGTTTGTTATGATATGCTTTTTAATGGTTGCGGTAGGGGGAAGTCGTGCAGTTACCGCCTGGACTGCATCAGCTCCCATTACAGGCAGAAAAACTGTGGTGATTGATGCTGGGCATGGAGGCGTTGATGGAGGCGCTACATCCTGCACCGGCGTTTTGGAGAGCCAGTTCAATTTGGAAATAGCAATAAAACTGAACGATCTGATGCGCTTTTTGGGCATTCAAACCCTTATGATTCGGGAGACCGATTGCTCCGTTTATACCCAAGGTGAAACCATTTCGCAGAAAAAAATATCCGACCTGCGTGAGCGGGTCCGGATCGTAAACAGTATTAAAGATTGTGTGCTTATTAGCATTCACCAAAATCACTTTTCTGACAGTAAATACAGTGGAGCGCAAGTTTTTTATCCAATGACCAATGGAAGTAGAGAGCTTTCAACAAAGTTACAAGAAAATATCAAAAGTACATTAAATCCCGGCAGCCATAGAGGAATCAAAAAGGCTGACGGTATTTATTTGATGCAGCATATCAATTGTCCTGGGGCACTAATAGAATGCGGTTTTTTGTCAAATCCACAGGAAGAATATCTTCTGCGAAGTAAAGACTATCAACAAAAGATGTGCATTGTGATAGCCTGCACAGTTAGTACCTGGCTATGGGGTACTTGACCTTCAAACAAACGGTTGATATAATAAAGAAAAAAACAAGGAGAAAACTCCTATGGCTAAGACAAAAACTGTATTTTACTGCACAGAATGCGGAAATGAAAGTCCCAAATGGCAGGGTAGATGTACCGCCTGTGGCGCTTGGAACACAATGACTGAACATATTGAAAGGCCCACTCCTGTTGGGCGCGGTACAGTTGCGCCGGTTGGAATTAGTCGCACTGCGCAAAAACTAACTCAAATCAGCAGCGATGATACGCTGCGGTTTTCTACCGGTATGGGTGAATTGGACAGAGTATTGGGCGGTGGTGCTGTTGCCGGCAGCCTGGTACTGGTCAGCGGTGCGCCCGGTATCGGCAAATCAACGCTTTTACTGCAGATCTGCAACAGCCTCTGCGCAGGCAGAACTGTGCTGTATGTATCCGGTGAGGAAAGCGAAAACCAGTTAAAACTCCGGGCTGAACGCATTGGTGTGGCACCGGATTCGCTTTACATTCTTTCCGAAATTCGTATGTCGGATATTCTGGAATCCGTTGAAACGGTAAAACCGGATATTTTAATTGTTGACTCTATTCAAACCCTTTACAATGAACAAAATGACTCTGCGCCTGGTAGTGTTTCTCAAGTTAAGGACTGCACTATGTCATTGCTGCAACTGTCTAAATACAGTGGAATTACCGTGTTTGTGGTAGGTCACATCAATAAAGACGGCAATATTGCCGGTCCAAAGGTCCTGGAACATATGGTGGACTGCGTTCTGTATTTTGAGGGTAATGCCAATACGCCGTACCGACTGCTGCGGGCTGCTAAAAACCGCTTTGGTTCTACCAATGAAATCGGTGTATTTGAAATGGCGGACAAAGGACTTGCTGAAGTACCAAATCCGTCACAAATGCTGCTGGAAGGCCGTCCTGAAGGTGCGCCCGGCACTTGTGTTGCCTGTGTAATGGAAGGAACAAGACCTGTATTGGCTGAAGTGCAGGCTTTGGTATCAAAATCCAGCTTTCAGGTCCCCAGGAGGACCGCAGATGGCTTCGATTATAACAGGGCAGTGTTGTTAATGGCTGTAGCAGAAAAGCGCGCAGGGTTAAAGCTAAGTGCTTTTGATGCTTATATCAATGTGATCGGTGGTTTACAATTGGACGAGCCGGGTGCCGATCTACCGGTGGCTTTGGCGCTGGCATCTTCTTACCGTGAGCAAGCTGTGGACAGCCAGTTAGCTGCCATCGGCGAAATTGGCTTAACAGGGGAGATCCGCTCCGTGTCTTATATGAATCAGCGGCTTGCAGAAGTGGCAAGATTAGGTTTTAAACGCTGTATTATCCCTAAAAACAGTGCAGAAAAGTTAGAAATTCCTGGTGATTTTACAATATATCGTGTTAAAAATCTTCGTGAAGCCATAGAAGTTGCTCTTTGCGAATAACGCAAAGGGCAGGGGTGAAGCAGGTCAACCTTCGTCGACAAAATTCAGTTTTGATATTGGATTGGCCTCTGCTGCAATCTTCAGTTCTGTATTTTCAATATGCGTGTAGATCTGCGTGGTGTTTAGATTTTCGTGACCCAAAACTTCCTGTACCGTTTTTACATCCACACCACCGGACAGCATCATAGTTGCTGCGGTATGGCGCAGTTTATGGGCTGAAAATTGTGTTGCATCCAAACCGGCCTTTATGAACGTTTTTTTCACCAACGCGTGGACCGCATCGGTGCTGATACGGTTACCGTTGCGTGAACCAAACAATGCTCGATTATCGGTAAGTATCTGCTTTTGGCGAATGGGTAAATAGGCATCCAAGGCTTTTCTGCATGCTGCACCGAAATAGACAAAGCGCTCTTTATTGCCTTTACCAACTACACGTAGGCGATCTTCATATATATCGGTCATATTCAAGCCCACAAGCTCACTCCGACGGATACCGCAGTTAAGAAATACCATCAAAATCGCATAGTCTCTAGCCTGATTTTGCCCAGAAACAGCTTTCAAAAGTGCCACTGATTGCTCCAAAGTAAGGTATTTTGGCAAGCTTTTACGCAATTTTGGGTACTCAAGATCAGCTACAGGATTTTCTTGTAGTTGTTTGGTGCGTGTGGTCAGATATTTATAAAACGACTTCAATGCAGAGAGTTTTCTGGCCCGGGAAGTAGGGGAGATGCCGTATTCCGGAACCTTTGCATCCGGATCACGCACTCTATCCTTAGCCAAATATGACAGAAAATCAAACACATCTGCAGTTGTAACGCTGCCAATCATCTGCAGATCTACATCGTGAATAGGAATATCGTCCAATACAGTATGTATGGGCATGTCATTACGCATTAGTTTTATAAAGCGCAGAAACATACGCAGATCCAAGTAATATTCCTGTATGGTCAGCGATGATTGGCCTTTGATGGTCTCGTGGTAAATGAGAAAATCACGCAGAATCTGTGGACAATCGTGATATCTTTTCATAAGTATACCTCCATACGAACAAATGTACTAATTATAGAATATGGGTGAATAATGATGAAACAGTATTTAATAAGGGTATTGACTACATTTCTATTCTTAAATGCTTTGATTATTCTGACCGGCATATTCGCTTTCTTTGCGTCAAGAATTCTCTTTTTCTTAAAATTAGTTGATACAACACTATACTTAATCGGTTCTGTTCCGGCAATCTTTATCATGCTATATGTCGCTTATTTGGCCCGTTGGGAAAACAAAGCCTCGAAGCAACAGTACGTTGAAACAACAACTAAATGCGATTATTCCTTAAAACGGGATTTTATTGAGACATTAAAAGCAAAAGAGAACATAGCGCATACACTGGCTTTTTTAACACTTGTTTTTATTAACAGCGTTGTTGCAGCAAGATCTGTTAGCACACCACTTGCAATTTTTATTATTAAGGTAGTAATCCTGTTGTTAATTCGTGGCCTAGTATTTCATGTGTTCAATACCGTAGTATGGTGTTTTGTTCATAGAAAATGGCAAAAGAGCCGTTACGGATTGAATATAACCTCTTGATTTGCCTTGTCACCTATATAATAGCACATATTTACTACCAACGCAACAAAATTTTTATTTTGTTGCGTTGGTACAATTGTACACCATACAATGAACAATGTCTACCCCCTTCCGTCACGAATTCTAGGTTTTTCTTTAGAATGGCTTGAATTTCCAAAATCCTTATGGTAGAATGCCAAAGGCGTTTGTCCACAATATAATATGAGCTCCTTTTTGGAGCCCAAATTGAAAGAAGGTCTTTCTCAATGTCATCCTCTGCAATAATCCTGATCAGTCTTTCTGTTGCACTTCTCTCGGGTCTCCTTTTGTCGCGATTGGCAAAGCTGGTTCGACTGCCTGCAATCACCGCCTATTTGGTTGCCGGTGTGCTCATAGGTCCTTACATCCTGGGCACCTTCGGCATTCCCGGCCTGGGTATCGCACATAGCCAAATCGCGAGTTTTGGAATCATTTCTGATCTGGCGCTTGGCTTTATTGCTTTTTCTATGGGTAGTGAATTTCGTATATCTGCCCTTAAGAAAATTGGTAAGCAAGCTACTGTAATTGGTATTTTACAAGCGGTATTCACTACAATTCTTGTGGATATTGCGCTCATTTGTCTCCACTTTGCAATGCCCAATGAACTTCCGTTACCTGCAGCTATTACCCTCGGTGCAGTTGCATCCGCTACCGCACCCGCTGCAACTTTAATGGTTATACGCCAGTATAAGGCCAAGGGCCCTTTAACAGACATCCTCCTCCCTGTCGTTGCTTTGGATGATGCCGTTGGTTTGGTGGTTTTCGCCATTTCCTTTGGTGTTGCCAAATCCATGAGCCAGGCTGCTGTTGGTTTAGCTGCTATTATTCTAGAGCCACTCTTGGAGGTCATGCTGTCCCTTCTCCTGGGCTTTATTATGGGACTACTGTTTACCCTTTGCGAAAAGTATTTCCACTCCAGATCTAAGCGTATGGCTGTATCCGTCACTTTTGTTATGCTTACAGTAGGCCTCTCCGGTTTGAAATTTCAAATCAGCGGCATTCATGTAGGCTTCTCTTCCCTGCTGGCTTGTATGATGTTGGGTACTGTGTTCTGCAATATATGCAATTTCTCGGAAGAACTGATGGAGCGTGCTGACCGTTGGACAGCTCCGATTCTGATTTTGTTCTTTGTAATTAGCGGCGCTGAATTGGAATTGTCTGTATTTGCGGACGTTGCAGTTGTCATTATTGGTGTGGTATATATTGCATCCAGATCTCTTGGTAAATATATCGGCGCCGGATTCAGCTCTCGCCTTGTACAATGTAATCCGCACATTGTGAAGTATTTAGGCATCACATTACTCCCCCAGGCCGGTGTGGCATTGGGTATGGCTATTAAAGCTGCCGAGCTGGGTACTAACGGTGCAATCGTCAGAAACATCACCCTATTTGCGGTTTTGATTTACGAAATCGTTGGTCCCTATCTGACAAAAATCTCCCTTATCAAAGCCGGTGATATCAAAGAGCATGAACGCGTCAGCGCAAGAGATGTCGCCGCAAAAGAAAACAATAGCTAAGATCTCGGATGCACCGTCTTATGGCGGTGCATCTTTTATCTTGGAATCTCTTAAGTTTTCCTTATTCTATAATTTGCAGAACTTTCACTTTACAAGATAATCATGTGGTGTTAAAATTATTAAATATGATAATATGTTTTAACAGGAGGAATCCTTATGAGTGTAAAGCGAATTGGAGTACTTACAAGCGGCGGCGATGCCCCGGGAATGAACGCTGCTGTTCGTTCTGTCGTACGTACAGCTATGTTCCACGGAATCGAATGTTATGGCATTCGTCGCGGTTATAACGGACTTATTTCCGGCGATTTAATCCGTATGGACGAGAAGAGTATTTCCCATACAATCAATCGCGGTGGCACTATTCTTTATACTGCACGCAGCAAGGAATTCATGACCGAAGAAGGTCAGAAAAAAGCGGTTTCTACCTGCAAATTCCTTGGACTGGATGGTGTTGTAGCAATAGGCGGTGATGGTACATTCCGCGGCGCAAAGGCTTTGTCCAGCCACGGAGTCAATGTTGTATGTATTCCTGCTACTATTGATAACGATATCAGCTGTACAAATTATTCTATTGGCTTTGACACAGCTGCAAATACTGCCATTGAATGCATTGACCGATTACGTGATACCATGCAGTCTCATGAACGATGCTCTGTTGTTGAAGTAATGGGCAGAAACGCGGGTTTCCTGGCTATGTATGTAGGTCTTGCTGTTGGCGCAACCGCTGTTTTAGTTCCAGAAAAACCTATAGATTTTGAGCAGGATGTGATTGAAAAAATTCGCAGGGCAAGATTTAATGGATTCACCCACTATATGATCGTTGTTGCTGAGGGTTCCGGTTCTGCTGCCGAGATCGCAACTAAGATTAAGGAAGCAATCGATTTGGACCCTCGGGTTACCGTTTTGGGCCACATTCAGCGCGGAGGTGTTCCCACCGGTCGAGATCGTGTAAATGCCACAAAAATGGGGTACTTAGCTGTTGAGTTACTACTGCAAGGCAAAACGAATCGCATCGTATGTACCAAGGATGGTCACTTTACAGATGTCGCTATCGATGAAGGTCTCAAAATGCAGCGTCGCATTCAAGATATAGAGGTCGATGTCCTGGCAGCAATGACTGGTATTTAATATGAACCACTCACCTCCCTGGTTTTTGCCGGGGAGTTTTTATATGCAAAAAACCTATCGTACACTTAATGGACGATAGGTTTTTCAAGCCTTGGGATGACATTTTTTATAGACCTTATTTAATTTCTGGTTGATCAGCTGGGTGTACATCTGCGTAGAAGAAATATCACAGTGTCCCATCAGTTCCTGCAAGGAGTTTAAATCAGCACCATTCTCCAAAAGATGGACTGCGAAGCTGTGGCGCAACGTATGCGGTGTAATTTCCTTCTCAATGTGCGCAGCGGCCTGATAATGTTTAAGAATCTTCCAAAAGCCCTGGCGGCTCATACGGGAACCATTCACATTCACAAACAACGCTGTTTCCTCAGAAGCCGCAAGCATAGATTCGCGAATATCTCTTATGTAAATTGTCAACGCTCTGAGTGCGGCCGGGTACAGTGGTATCATACGTGTCTTTTTTGCGGCAGTACACTTAACGACACCCAATTCGAGATTTACATCATCAATGTCCAGATCAATCAGCTCTGTAACGCGAACGCCGGTAGCGTACATAACCTCCAGCATGGCCTTATCTCGGAAACCTTTTGCGTCTACACAAAGAGGTTGAGATAACAGTAGCTCAATTTCACGGCCGGTTAGAATCTGAGGAAGTTTCTTTTCGCCATGGTCAATATGAATATCTATAACCGGTGTCTTCTCACAGAAACCGGAAGATACCAAATAGGCATAGAAGTTCTTTAAGCTTGCCAGTGTTCTGGAAATAGTCGCTGCAGATCTTCCGTCCTGCTCCAAATGCTGCAGGTAAGCGCTAATATTCAGTTGGGTAGCATCTGCAACCTCTGTCCCCAGCCAATCAGCGAATTGGCGAATGTCACGCATATAGGAACTGATGGTGTTGGCAGAGGCCTGTTTTACCTTACTCAGGTAATTTTCGTAGGCTTTGATTAAATCCAACATATAATTACGCGAACCCTTCTAAAGTACTTTAATAAGATCACCAACAAAGGGTGATACGAGAAGTAAATCTAAAATGTAAATAAAGCAGCTTATACCAAGCGCAAAGCAAATATGTTTTCGGGGATGTCTTCCTATATTTTCCTGAAGCAAAAGCCACAACACCAAAACAGATGAGCACCCGGATGAAAAAAGCAACAACGGTCTTACTATCCAGGCGGAACTACCAAAAGCAATATTAATAGCCATTCCGCAAAAACCGTGAGATACAGTACACAAAAAAATTAGCAAATAGGCAATCGGAGAAACAGGAAAAAGAACAGCTATTGCTGAAAACACAACAGGTAATACACAAACAAGAAACAGACTCACTGTTGATGGTTTCACGGATGCAACATTGGACAGAACCTCAGCGGAGTCGTAGGGTGAAAGGGCGCACAAAAGCACACCAGCCAAAAGTCCTATCACCCAAACCAAGATCAGTAAGAAATCACGCTTACCTGTCTGGGGATAAAAATGTTTGAATACCCACTTTGAATGCATACAGACCCAACCTCCGTAATATGTAAGCAGCGATTTGGTGATTTGGCGCGAAGAAAGTAAAAATGGGCATAAAAACCCCAAAAGTCGGTATGCTTGATTACTATACACCAAATCGTTGCTAAATTCAAGTGAAAATAGTATATTTTTTCATTTTTTGTGAATTATGCATATTTTTATGTTAACATTATTATGTAAACTGTCATTGCATACATTGAATATATATGCATTTTCAAAAATACATAACAATATATAGTAATTTACCTTTTTGTTCCGTACTACATATTGAGAACGCAAGAAATTCTGCATAAACACAGCTCACACTTTCTAAACTTTTGAGCCTTGTGAATTTTGTACAATCTATAAGGCAATTTTTTTATGTTTGTACCGGTTGCCTTTTGGTGCTTGCAGAATTATAAGTGCAACTACTCCGCCAACAAGCACAGAAATTACACCTAAGAGAAAGTTCTTAAAGCTACCATTAAAGAACACAATTCCAATTCCGATCAGCATAATCAAATATACGGACGCAATTATACCAATCAATATTAAATAATCGCGCTTTAATATGGATCCACCAATTAATGTTCCCGCCAACACAGAGATTGCTCTTAAAACAAAAATAACTCCACTTGCAAGTTTCTCACTCAGATTGCCTTTTAGCACCAAATTCGAAACCGCCACAGTCAGCAGTACACTTAACAACAATGCCACAGTAATACCTATAATGATCGCTGTTGATTTTGATCTGCCATCTTTCGAAATTCTAAGCTTGTTTCTTTTCATAGTCCCCTCCCCTTTCTGCTTAATGCTATTCTCCATAAAAGCAAAAAAGAACAGGGACGGCAGAACTGTCCCTGTTTTGGAGTATAAATTAAAAGAAAGGCAGGCACGTTTGTGCAGGCACGTTTGTGTCTGCCTTTTGCTTTATTCAACTTCTAAAAGTATTATGGAGCACCTTTTCTTTTGGCAAAATAAATGCGTTTCCAGTAGTTTAATGTCTATCTGCGAATCGTCGCTTGCAATCATACTCCGTTTCAGTTCCTCCGTTGTTCAGCTTAAATGTGAAGGGCTGGTACACATACGTTTCAGGATCGCAGCACATGGTATTTTAAATCAGATTATCACCAGTTACCAGATCTCGGATTGCCAAAATATCACCATTAAACTCATCGATAGCAAGGTGAATGCTGTCGTGGTAAAAATGTACCTTCGGCATACAAAACCTCCAATATTAAGGATTTGCAGCATCCATAATAATTTTCAGTAATTCTTCCCTGCCGGTCCCTTTTTCAGCAGAAAAAGGAATTACAGGGCATTTTTCCGGTAAATTCAGATCTTCCTGAATGGTTTTGAGATTGGGTTCGATTTCGCTCTTTTTTAGCTTATCAAGCTTATTCGCCACAACCACGAACGGGCAACCACTGTCCAAAAACCAGTTCGCCATCGTGATGTCGTTATTTGTAGGTGGGTGGCGGGAATCCACGATCAAAATACCCAAGTCAATCCGCTGGGCAGCAAAATAATCTTCCATCAACTTGCTCCAGCGATCTTTCTCCTTTTGGGAAACCTTTGCGTAACCGTAACCCGGCAGATCCACAAAATAGCAAGTCTTGTCAATGGTGAAATAATTCACATGGATTGTCTTGCCGGGTTTTTCACCAACACGGGCAAAATTTTTCCGTTGCAGAATCCGGTTGATCACCGAGGACTTACCCACATTGGATTTGCCGGCAAAAGCAATCTCCGGCAATCGGTTAGCGGGAAAATCCTTGGGGCTTGCTGCAGAAATCAAAAATTCAACATTATGAAGATTCATAACACTACCTCATTGGCGAATGACAGGCTTTCTAAGCTGGGATTTCACCTCGCCGGGTAAATCCGTCAGAATGGGAGGAACAATCTCTGTAACCCGGTTCAGGGCCGTATCTAAAACCGTTTCAATGGTCTGTGCGGTCACAAAATTCAAGGCGCTACGAACTGCCTGGTCAATTTCAGTCAAATCTCGCTCGTTATCCTTGGGAATAATCACTGTGCGAATGCCGTGACGCAAGGCTGCCATTGTTTTTTCTTTCAGACCGCCGATGGGAAGTACGCGACCACGGAGAGATATCTCACCGGTCATAGCAACGTCTCGCCGTACAGTCACGCCTGTCAGGGCAGAAATAATTGCCGTGCATACCGTGATACCGGCTGAGGGTCCATCCTTCGGCACAGCGCCTTCCGGGAAATGCACGTGGATATCCTTTGTTTTGTAGAAATCTTTCTCAATGCCCAATTTTTCATAATTGGCGCGGATATAGCTAAGAGCTGCGTGGGCAGATTCCTTCATAACATCGCCCAAATTACCGGTCAGCTCCAGTTTGCCGGTACCCTCCATCACATTGACTTCTACTTCAAGGGTTTCCCCACCTACCGATGTCCAGGCAAGTCCGGTTACCAGACCAACCTGGTCATTGCTAGGCAAACGATCGGGAAGATACTTTCTAACACCCAAGTAACTCTCAACATTGCTTCCGGTTACAGTAATGCGCTTGGCGCTCTCCTCGCCAACAATTTGCATATCTGCCTTCCGGCAAATCTCTGCAATGAATCGCTCCAAATTACGGACACCGGATTCTCTCGTGTAGCAACGGATGATCTCACGGATTGCGTCATCAGAAACCTTTAATTGCGACTTCTTCAAACCGTGTTTTTGAAGTTGCTTGGGAATCAAGTGATCCTTAGCAATCATCAGCTTTTCTTCATCGGTATAAGAACCCAACTCGATGATTTCCATACGGTCAAGCAAAGGCCTCGGGATCGTATCTAATGTGTTAGCTGTTGTGATGAACATCACATTGCTCAAATCAAAGGGAATCTCCAAGTAATGGTCCCGGTAGGTCTTATTCTGTTCTCCGTCAAGGACTTCCAGTAATGCCGCGCTGGGATCACCGCGGTGATCAGAGCCCATCTTGTCCACTTCGTCTAACAATATCAGCGGATTCGAACTGCCGGCTTGTGTCAGCGCAGTGAGGATTCTGCCGGGCATAGCGCCCACATAGGTCTTGCGGTGACCGCGAATGTCAGCCTCGTCGTGAACACCCCCAAGAGCAATTCTTGCCATTTTTCTGTTCAAGCTTCTGGCAATGGAATATGCCACCGAGGTTTTGCCTACACCGGGAGGGCCAACAAGACAGAGGATCTGCGGAGGCATTTCCGGTGCAAGCTGGCGAACAGCAATGGTCTCCAGAATTCTTGATTTCACCTTTTCCAGGCCAAAATGATCTTTATCCAGAATCTTTTTAGCAACGGCAACATCAATTCGTTCCTTTGTTGCGGTATTCCAAGGTAATTCCAGTACAGTATCCAGGTAATTTCGCAGAACAGATGCTTCCACAGAGCCAAACGGTTGCTTCTTAAGCCGCTGAAGGTCTTTAAGGAGCTTTTCTTCAGATTCTTGTGGCAGATTCAGCAGTAAAATATTCTTCTCGTATTCAGCGAACTCAGACGCGTCATCACCCTCGCCCAATTCCTCCCGAATGGCCTTGATCTGCTCACGCAAATAATAGTCCCGTTGTTCCCGATCCATATTGACCCGGGTCTTTTCCTGGATATCTGCCTCAATGTGCAGCATTTGAATCTCCTGCTGCAGCAGTTTTAAGGTGTTCTCCATACGGCGAATAGGGTTTAATTGACAAAGCAGTTTTGCCTTGTCCCGATAGTCAATGCCGGAATTTTGTGCAATGGCATCAGCAACAAAACTGCAATCCTCTGATGCCAAAATCTGCAGATGCACAGTCTGTGCAGGACGCTCAACCATATCGCTGTACGCTCCATAGAGCATTGTAGCTTCCCGACAAAGTGCACGGCCACGGAGGACATCCTTCACGGGCATAGACTGCACAGATTCCACCACACCAGCAAGGTATGGCTCATTCTGGGTCAATTCCAAAATTCTTGCCCGATACAGCCCCTCAACCAAAACACGAACATTCTCGTTCTGTGCTTTGAGTACCTGTTTGACCTTGACGACAGTGCCCATAGGGTACAAACCGGTTAAACCGGGGTCATCATCCAAAATGTTCTTTTGAGGAACTAAAAGAAGCGTCTGATCGTGCTTCATTGCATATTCCAAGGCAAGGGCAGACTTCTTGCGGCCCACATCAAAATGGATGGTCTGCTTTGGGAATACCGCAAGCCCACGGAGGGCTAAAACCGGCAATCTGCCGGATATTAAAATCTCACTCATATATCCATTTCCTTTCCGGATATAAACAAAAGGGGTAGTGATGCTACCCCTCTTGACATTATCTTCCCATACCGAGTTTCTGCCGGGGCTTATCCTTATCCCGCAAAATCTTCGGTTCTTTACCGTCTATCGCATCCGGTGTGATAACCACTTTCTGGATGGAGAGGTCAGAGGGAATCACATACATAATTTTTGTCATGGTTTCTTCCATAACTGCCCGCAAACCGCGAGCACCGATCTGCCTATCAACTGCCTTTTTAGCAACAGCTTCCAAGGCCTTAGGCTGGAACTGCAGCTCAACATTATCCATTGCAAGAAGAGCTTGATATTGCTTGGTGAGCGCATTTTTAGGCTCGGTTAGAATCCGGACCAAATCCTCCTGCTTGAGATCGTTTAAGCTGGTAATGACAGGCATACGGCCTACAAGCTCAGGAATAATACCAAACTTAATAAGATCATGGGGCTGTACCTGGGCAAAAAGCTTGCCGATATCTCGGTTCTTCTTGCTCTCCACAGGCGCATCAAATCCGATTGCGGATTTATCAGTTCTGGACTCAATTATCTTTTCCAAACCATCAAACGCGCCACCGCAGATAAAGAGGATCTTGGATGTATCCACAGGAATGGTCTCCTGCTGGGGGTGTTTGCGGCCACCCTGGGGCGGCACATTGGCAACAGTACCTTCCAGTATCTTCAACAATGCTTGCTGCACGCCTTCACCGGAAACGTCCCGGGTTATGGAGGTGTTTTCGCTCTTGCGGGCGATCTTATCCATCTCGTCAATGTAGATAATACCGCGCTCTGCACGCTCCAGGTCAAAATCAGCGGCCTGCAGCAAGCGGACAAGAATATTCTCTACATCATCACCAACATAACCGGCCTCGGTCAATGTGGTAGCGTCCGCGATGGCAAAGGGAACATCCAGGATCTTGGCCAGGGTCTGGGCAAAGAGGGTCTTACCGGAACCCGTAGGGCCGATCAGCAGGATATTGCTCTTCTGTAGCTCTACATCAGTGTCAGCAGCCAAAAAGATGTGCTTATAGTGATTGTACACAGCAACGGAAAGTGCGACTTTTGCCTCATCCTGGCCGATAATATAACCATCCATGTAGGCTTTGATCTCTGCCGGGGTAGGAAGATTCTGCGGGGTCTCCCCTGCCAGTTCATCCTCACGCAACAAGTCGCAGCACGCCTGTACGCAATCGCTGCAGATATACACGCCAGGTCCGGCAATCAACCGGGCTTGGGATTCGCTTTTTCCGCAAAAGGAACAGCTTAAAATCTGTTCTTCTGTTTTAGACATGAAACAGATCCGCCTTTCTCATTAGTGCCGATCAAGAACCTTGTCGATAAGACCAAATTCCTTAGCCTCTGCAGAGGTCATGAAGTTATCTCGCTCACAGGCCTCTGTGATCTCCTCCACCGACTTGCCGGTATTCTCAGCCATGATTCGATTCATTCTTGCCTTAATGGTTTCCAGACGCTTCATATGGATCGCCATATCGGTGATCTGGCCCTGGGTACCTGCGGAAGGCTGATGAATCATTATTTCAGAGTTTGGCAGCGCCATACGCTTGCCCTTGGTACCGGCAGACAGCAAAAATGCACCCATGGATGCAGCCATACCTACACAAATGGTGGCTACATCGCATTTAATGTACTGCATTGTGTCGTAAATCGCCATACCGGCAGTGACACTGCCGCCGGGGCTGTTGATATAAAACTGGATATCCTTATCAGGATCCTGGGCTTCCAGATACAGAAGCTGGGCCACGATCAAGCTGGCCGTGGTATCATTGACCTCCTCGGACAGAAAGATGATCCGGTCGTTGAGCAGCCGGGAGAAAATGTCATAGCTCCGCTCTCCACGGCTGGTCTGTTCAACTACATAGGGTATAAAACTCATATGGTCAGTCTCCTTTCAGGGTTTGAAACATTCTAACCATTTCTTGGAAAACTTATTCCTTGGTTTCTTCCTTTGCCTTGGGAGCAACAGCAACAGCTGCGTCAACAATGACCTTCACAGCCTTGCGGGTCTCCAGGCTTGCCTTCAGCTCCTCAGCGGGAACCATATCCTTGATCTTCTCGACTTCCATCTCGTACTGCTTAGCCATGGACTCCAGCTCGGCAGTAATCTCCTCATCGGAAACAGTGATCTTCTCTTCCTCAACGATCTTAGCCAGGGTCACATTGATCTTAGCCTGCTTCTCAGCGCCGGGGCGGAAAGCATTGCGCATGGTGGACAGGTCGCCGCCCATCATCTTGGCATACTGCTCAACGGAGTAACCGCTCATCTGCAGCTGGTAAGCAAAGCGCTCCATCTGGGTGTCCAGCTCCTGCTCAACCAGAGCCTTGGGCATATCCACAGTGGTGTTCTCAGCAGCCTTGTCAACGCAAGCCTGCTCAAAAGCGCTGTCAATCTGCTTCTGCGCATTCTCCAGAGCCTTAGCGCGAATATCAGCCTTCAGCTCGTCGATGGTAGAGAACTCGGAAACATCCTTTGCAAACTCATCATCCTGTGCGGGCAGATTGGTCACAGTGACCTTGTTCAGCTTTACATGGAAAACAACAGCCTTGCCGGCCAGCTCAGCGTGATAATCCTCGGGGAAGGTAATATCAATGTCCTTCTCCTCGCCAGCGGTCATGCCAACGATCTGCTCCTCAAAGCCGGGAACAAAAGAACCGGAGCCCAGCTTCAAGTCAAAATTCTCGCCCTTGCCGCCGTCGAAAGCAACACCGTTGTCAAAGCCTTCAAAGTCGATGTTAGCGGTATCGCCCATCTCAGCGGCACGCTCAACAGTCTCGGTAGAAGCAACATTCTGCGCCATGCGGTCCAGTTCAGCCTGTACCTGCTCATCAGTAACGGTAGCTTCAGCCTTCTCAACTTCCAGACCCTTGTAGTCACCCAGGGTAACCTCGGGGTAAACCTCGGTAGTCAGAGTGATTGTAACAGTGCCGTCTTCGCTGATGTCCATATCGGTCAGGCTGGGACGGCCAACTGCCTTCACTTCCTGCTTCACAACAGCATACTCATAAACCTCGGGAAAAATCTCTTCCAAACCGTCTTCGTAGAAAACATGGGCACCATACAGAGACTCGATCATCTTTCTGGGGGCCTTGCCCTTACGGAAACCGGGGATCATAATGTTCTTACGGGCCTTCAGATATGCCTTCTGAACGCCAGACTCCATCAGCTCCTTATCGATTTCTACCACGATGGTAGTCTGATTGCCGTTTCTTTCGTTACTCTTGATGTTCATAATTTTTTCCTCCCAATTTTCGGGCTGAATGACAGCCTTCAATTTGTATTTTTAATCCGAGTTATTTTAGCAGATATTGCACCAAATGTCCACACTTTTCTGAAAAATATTTTAGAAAAGCACTTGATATGGCTGAAAATTCAGCTTGTCAGCTGCAACAAGGCGGTATTCCACCCCGTCCCACTGACCTTCTATCGCCAATCCATGGCTTGCGCCGTGGAGATGTCCGTAAAAACACTGTCTGACCTCATAGCGTTTCAGCAGTTCTAAAATCTCTTCACAACAGTAACCTTTGTACAATGGCGGGTAATGTAAAAAGACGATTTTAGGCAGATCGCCAGCGGATTTCAGCGAGGTTTCCAGGCGAATCAATTCCCGCTTAAAAACCTTTTCATCATGGTCGCTCCCCCGCCCCTCCTCAAAGAACCAACCCCGTGTTCCGCATATGGCCCAACCGTTGTACTCGTAATGGTTGTTATTAAGGATCCACTGGTCAGCAAAATCGTTTTCTTCGCAGAATTTATAGAACTTGGAAGCAGTACTCCACCAATAATCGTGATTGCCTTTTAGAATGATCTTTCTTCCGGGAATTTGGTTGATCCAGTCAAAATCCTCACGGGCGGATGCTAAATCCAGCGCCCAGGATAAATCGCCAAGCAGAACCGTGGTATCCTCAGGACCAATCACTGACAATCCCTCTCTCAGCTTATCCATATAGCCGATCCAGTTGCCGCCAAAAACATCCATAGGTTTCGACGCGCCAAGACAAAGGTGCAAATCTCCGATCGCATACAGCGCCATCGTGTCACTCCTTTTCCAATGCCGGGCGGTGTTTTGCAAGGATCAATGTATCCCGGTGCAAACCGCTGTTTGCACGATAATCCTGCAAACCGCCATAAGCCACTGCAGTAGACGGGTCAATCACATAACCATTTGCACGATACATTCCGGAAATGATAGAATCAACACGGTTTGCGCTGACAACAGAGCAAAAAACATTGTCGCTCAAGTTTTGCAGCTGTTGCTCATCCACACGATAAATGCGCTTCTTGGAACTGGCTTCCAAATACCGCAGCACAGCATCCTTACCCAAGCGGGCAAACAGGAAGCACTCCAAATATTTTGGCTGTTCAGTGGGCGCGGCCGTATTATAATCACCCTTTGTGAACAAATCCCAAATGGCACTGTTTTCGTTGGTAGCGCAAACCATCATATTGATTGGCAAGCCCATTTGTTTTGCATACTCAATAGCCGTGATATCAGCAAAATCACCGGTTTCCACTGCAACATCCAAACCTTGGGTAGGTATGGTTTCTACCGCAGCATACATACCAAACAGCAGTGCAATCTCAATGGCAATATAGGCCCATCCGGTAGTTTTGCTCGCAGAGTAATCCTTAGCAGTCATTCGGCGGTAAAGGTTGTAAATGAGATAGTTCAGCGATCCATCCGGATTACGCCAAAATTCAGCAAACAACAACCGCTGATTGATATTTTCCGGCTTAATGGGACTGCGGCCCACAACGCATTCCACATCCCAACCTGTAAGTTGTGCGCCAAAGAACAGGTTAAGGATCTGCGCAATTGCCTCGCAAGGTGTATGTGAGCGAAATGCAAGCAGTTCACTGTCACTGAATTTTTGCAAGCGAAACGGCACATATAAGCCACCATCGGAGGCCTGCGCTTCATTGAGCGCACGGTAAGCCGTGTAACAATCGGTTGTATTTCTTGTGCTTAAATAGAGCATTTCTTTATCACTCCTACAGCATTATTCCAAAATATATTCTCAACAGACTCTTCAGACAGACCTCTTTGGAGTAATCTATCTGCAACCATTGGATAGTCCTGCACGCCGACAAAACCGGCAGGCAAATAGGTAACTCCGTCCATATCACTACCAAGAGATACATGCTTATCAGAACCTGCAATGTCTATAAAGTGGAAAATATGGTCGCATACCGTATCCAGATCTGCATTTTCACCCAAGAATTCAGCGCAGAGGTTGATACCGGTAGTACCGCCGGTTTTACATAGCGCAGCGTACATCTCATTGGTCAAATTTCTAGGGATATCGCACAGGGCGCGGGAGTTGGAATGGGATGCAATAATAGGCTTTTCTGTGATACTCATAATATCCCAAAATCCTTCATCGCTGATATGGCTTACATCGATTACCATACCGGCCTTTTGGGCCAAGCGAACATATTCCCCACCCTGCTCAGTTAGGCCGCCGCCGGTCTTGCAGGAGCCCGTGAGCGGGTTCTGTTCATTCCAGCCAAGGGTGGTAATACGGAAGCCAATATTGTACAAATCCTCAAGCATTTCTATGTTGTAATCAAAACCTGCCGTACCCTCAATTGTAAGCACAGCGGACATAATTCCCTGCCTTCGGTTTTCTTCAAGCTCCTCAGCAGAATAGGCAACACGGATCTTATCTTGGTTTGCCTCCACCTGATTCATAATAGCAGCCAGTTCGCGTTCAAACATTCCAATTACGGAAACGCCCTCAGGCCGGCGCATAGTGGGTGTTGTAAAGACCGCAAAGCATTGGGCATAACCGGGAAGTGTTGCGCCGCGCGCCAGGTCAATATGTAATTCATTTTTATCCAGTCTGCCGAGGGTGTCACGGTTTTTCCCAAGCAGCTGTAACGCAGTATCGCAGTGCAGGTCAAATACGGGAAACTTCATATAAAGGCATCCTCCAAATGATGAATTTCCGGTTTTAAGGTTTCCACGCCTTGAGGCGCGTAAATCTCAATCACGTCAAAACGGGTCAGGAGCTCCGTAGGATTTTGAGACAGATAAAGTTCCGCTGTTGTACGAAGTCGGTTTTGTTTGTGAAAATCCACAAAATCCTTTGCATCGGCAAAAGAGTTGGTTTTCCGTAGCTTTACCTCAACAAACACAAGATTCTTTTTGTCCGCAACGATCAAGTCTATCTCGCCAAAGCGGCACCGATAACCGGACGCCAAAATCTTATATTTCTTCTTCTGCAAATAGGCGGCTGCCAGAGATTCACCCCAGGCACCAGCAATGTTATTTCGTCCCATACAGTTTCTTCAAAAAGGTCATTCTGTGGATTTCACAGGGGCCTCTTTCTGCTAGGGCTGCATAGTGAGCCTTTGTTCCGTAACCCTTATGTACCGCAAAGCCATAGCCGGGATATTCGTTCTCAGCTTGCAGCATATAGTCATCTCTTGTTACCTTTGCCAGGATAGATGCTGCTGCAATGCTGGCGCTGCGTCCGTCGCCGCCCACAATCGTTTCCAAGGGAACGCCAAAATCCTTAGCACGGTTGCCGTCGATCAGCGCAAAATCCGGTTTAACAGACAGATTTGCGATGGCACGCTCCATGGCAAGATAAGTCGCCTGGAGGATGTTGATTTCATCAATCTCCTTGTGATCTGCAAAACCAATTCCGTATGCAACAGCCATTTCACAAATCACAGGAAACAGCTCCCTACGTTTTTTATCAGAAAGCTTTTTGCTGTCATTTAAGCCGGGGATATCCGCATCCATAGGCAGGATTACCGCAGCTGCGCAAACAGGACCCGCTAAAGGTCCACGGCCGGCTTCGTCCACGCCGCAGATCAGTTTGTAACCCTCCGCGGTATATTTCTTTTCAAATTCAAACATATCACATATCCTCCGGGGTCTCTAAGGTGAAGTGTCCCAGTTTGCCGGAACGATATTCGTCCAATAGCACCTTTGCCATGCGCTCGGTGTGGATTTCACCTCTTGCAAGCAGGTAGCCCCGCTTGCGGCCCGCTTCTTCCAGCAGGACATAACCGGGTGTTCCTTGCTCTGCTTCCACCTTATAGCGATCCTTAAGGGTATGGGGATAAAATCGCAGTAGCAACTCCATTAACCGAGCTGCCAACTCCTCAATATCGATAACACCCTCTTTGACTGCGCCGGTATAGGCCAGCATCATACCCACATTAGGGTCTTCAAACTTAGGCCACAAAATGCCGGGGGTATCCAGGAGCAGTAAGCTGGGATTCACAGTTACCCACTGTTTACCACGGGTAACACCGGGTCGGTTCTCCGCTTTTGCGCCTTTACGGCCGGAAATCTGATTGATCAAGGTGGATTTGCCAACATTTGGAATACCCACAATCATAACCTTCAAGGGCTTATTCATCCCCTTGGCCGCATTCCGGGCGATCTTTTCCTGCAAAACAGAACGGACCGCAGGTTCAAAAGCCCCAATCCCCTTCTTTGTTTTGCAGTCTGTAGATACCGCAGCCATTCCTTTGCTCTGGAAATACTGCAACCATTTCTTGGTTGCTTCATTATCTGCCAGATCCATTCTGTTCAAAACGATAATTCTGGGCTTACTACCGCAAATAGCATCAATATCCGGGTTTCGGCTGGAAATGGGGATTCTGGCATCCACGATCTCACAGACCGCATCCACAAGCTTCAGATCCGCTTCGATCTGCCGTCGGGTCTTTGTCATATGGCCGGGGTACCATTGGATATTCATTTTCTCCTGTTCCATTACCACAGCACTCCAATTCGCTTAAAATCTCGTTTTCCGGTAACCTCGTCGGGGCCGGGCAAAGCAATCACTAATGCCTTGCCCAAAATCTCTCGCTTGTCAATCATACCGATATCCGGGCTGCGGCTATCTTTGGATAAATTTCTGTTATCACCCAATACGAAAACACAGCCCGTTGGGACGATCTGAGGGAATTCAATACCCTCAAATTCATTAGTCGGTGTATTCACATAGGGTTCATCCAACTCGACGCCATCTACAGAAACAATACCCTTATGGAAGTCAATATTGACTTCCTGGCCTTCTGTTGCGATAACACGCTTAATAATGGGTTCACCATCTTTATATGCTTTTTTGCTGACAACAACAATGTCTCCGCACTTTGGTTCATTATAAAACACACTGCTGAGCAAAACGATGCAGTCACCGTTTTGGAGTGTTTCTTTCATAGACGGGCCGGACACAACGATGACACGGAACACCAGCATAAACAATAAAAGTACAGTCACAAGACCAAATACCAGGTCGTGCAGATAGGATAAAATCGTTTTTTGCGCTTTTATTTTTTTACTTTCCTCTTTGGGGGTGGTCTGTTCTATCTCTTCCACAGTGGATACCTCCAGCCTTGCAAATTATATCATTTACATTATACACGATTTTGGTAAATAAAAAAAGAGGGTCACCCCTCTTTTTTTATTTAATTTAGACCTTTTCCTTGATCTTAGCTGCCTTGCCGAAGCGGTCACGCAGGTAGTACAGCTTAGCGCGGCGTACCTTACCCTTACGGACAGTCTCAACAGCGGCAATACGGGGGGAGTGAACAGGGAAAACCTTCTCACAGCCAACGCCGTAGCTGATACGGCGAACAGTGATGGTCTCACCGATACCGCCGTGCTTCCGGGCGATGATGGTGCCTTCAAACACCTGAATACGCTCACGGGAGCCTTCCTTGATCCGCACATGCACACGAACAGTGTCGCCAACCCGCATTTCGGGCAGCTCTTCCTTCATGTACTGGCTGGACAGAGCCTTTACCAAATCCATATCTTCGTCCTCCTTAATATTAGGCGTTC
>JAFZDL010000038.1 GCA_017561205.1 Oscillospiraceae bacterium
CCTGCTTAGTTGATACGATCCAGTTGGTAGGAATTATGTGAAGATCATAATTACCTGCCTTCCTCTTATCATTAGGAACAACCCAGACATAGACACATCCGAAAACGTAATACTCAAGACAAAGAGCTCGAATGAACTCAAACTGCGTCTGATAATTGTTAGGCTTCCACAATGTTCTGGCCGTATCACTGTCACGGTCACGCTCTCGGTCATTTTCGGAGTTCCTTGTGTAGACCTTAAGCGGTAGCTGTGCAAGGTTGCTCGACAGGAAATCAACAACAGCCCTAAGATTGTCCTGAGTTTTATAGAGCTCCTGTGCTGTCATGTTTAGCACCTGGATCGAGGCATCGCCTGTCACTGTGACATTTATCACCGGCTTACTAACCATCCGCCAGCGCTCAAAAATACTCGGCATTTCCTTTTGCCTCCCTTACCTTTTTTAGATAAAAATCAAACTATTTCCTGAAGCGTAGCTTGATTCATATACCTTTCTTTCCTTTTTGCTTACCTGCGTCGCTCCGGCATAAGCCATCGCAACCGCCATAAGCGGGCTTATATCATCAGGACTCTTAACTCGGTCAGGAAGCATGATTCCTCCGCCTAGGTTCCTGAGCTGGCATGTTCTGCCAGGAGTATCAAGTGCAGGCTGAGGCAAGTGGTAAACCTTAACACCGCCTCGTGCATCTCCCGGAGTGCAAGCAGCAACCGCATCATAAAAGCGATTCCAACCTGCAGACAGCTCGGGGCCTTCCTGAGCCATTCTTATTACCCCATCAATCGTGCAGATCTGTTCTGCAAGACCGGAGACAGGTGCGCCCCTGCCTTGAAAGCACAATTTCATTTCTCCATACTTAGGCGCTCTGGCTCTGAACCAGTCGATCGCCCACTCGGATCCGATTCTTCTGTCAACAAGCTCTACATGGTAGTTGCCGTCTTCTCTTAAACCGCACACGGCAATAACCGTGTATCTTCTGTCCTGTGACATCTCAATGCCCCAGAAGAGCTCGCTATCCTCACGGATGCAGCTCGTATCATCTTGGCCACCGAGCCAAGCCCCTTCGGGGAACGGTTCAGGTAAAATCGTTTCGACTTGTTGACACATACACTCTGACCTGAATTTCGACTCCGGGAAGGTTTCACGATTAGCCATCAAAGCATCAATGGTTAATCTTCCATACCCCAAAGCGGGATTCGCCTGCGCCAGTGCCTTAACGTCATTCGTTTCCGCCTTCTCCGGTGCCGACCATTCAAAAAGACCTAAAGCATCAGCATTGACGTTTCCGCCAAAGTCGTTAGCCTTAGTGCCTTCTATCTTTGCTATTGCCTTTGATCTGACTTCTCGTAAAACGATTGAGTCTGGATCGCCTGCGTTTGTGAAGCAGATGGTTATGCCTCTCGGCTTTGCCACCGTGGATGCAACCGCAGCAGACCATGTTTCCCAGTCACGCTGCTCACGAAGCTCGTCTAACATAACGAGGTCATTTGAGTCTCCACGTCCTGCCCTTCGGGTAGGAGCTCCAACTTTATAAACTCGATTACCTGAAAGAACGAGCTTTTTACCGCCGTTCTTTCTGGCAATAGTATCTATCTCACCTGACAGGAGGGGATTGCCTTCCTGTTCCATAACAACAGCATCCCAAACTTCCTCCGCTTTATCGAGCGAGAGCGATGTTCCAAAGATGCACTCCACTCTGAGCACGTTCTGGAAGTATGATGCTATGATCTTCGAGAGCTGTGTCTTTCCGTTCTGTCTTGCAACCTCGATTACTACCGTTCTATATCTGAATCTCCAGTTTGCTGTGTCGAGGTCTCCAACTATTTCGAGCATGTGGATCAGCGCCCATTCCTGCCACGGATAAAGTGTCATGTTCAGGATCTGAACTGCATACTGTATTGCCGAAAAACCGAGCGAGGTCTTCGGTGTAAGTTTGCGTAATGGTCTGGTCCATATCCTCGGTTCTTTCTTACCGAGAACTTCTGCCATATCAGCCGATCTTGTTTCTCAATGCGTCGAGGGGATTGACTTCGGTCGCTCCCTTCTTAGTATTGAGAATTTCATCAAGGCTCTTCATAGCTGCTGCGTAGTCTCGAACGGTAGCACGATACTCTTGAACAAGAGGATTGTTACGCAGCACTTCTTCTCCGGTACCTACTTTTACCTTCTGAACAAGGGGAGCCTTTTCGTATTCAGCTGTCTGCTGAATAATTTTGTTCTGTAATGTGATGACCGCATTGGCCAGGACAATCGCCTGACTCCTGATGCGGGGATCCACGTTGCGACACATCAGCTCGGCTTGTGTAGGAGTGATGATTTTCTCGATCACCGGCTTCGGTTTCGCAACTGGTTTCTTCTTTGTTGTCTTCTTGGCCGTCGACTTTGCGACTGGCTTCTTCGTTGTCGACTTGGTACTTGTCGACTTCCTCGATGTTTCCTTCTTAAGTGTTACCTTTGCTTCCTTCTTCATAAGATGTGTCACCGCCTTCCAGTGATGGATGCCTTAGTTATGGCTTGGAAACGGTAAGGCATATCCGCTTTCGCTCCGTCGAGCTATCCAAGCCAAAAAAATATTTGAGTTCTTCGGGGAGGGAAATGCCTGCGGGCGGTTGGAAAACTACAGCTACGAAGTGATTGATTTGGGCCGTGACGTGGATCCGGAATGCATTTTACAAACCGCCTTAGAACAACAGGTATCATTAATCGGTCTGAGTGCCTTAATGACCACCACATTAAAATCCATGGAAGATACCATCGCCCTATTGCATGCCCACAAGGTACCTTGTCAAATCATGGTAGGCGGTGCGGTGTTAACGCCGGAATATGCTGCAAAAATAGGTGCAGACTTTTACGCAAAGGATGCCAAAGAGTCGGTGGATATTGCCCGCCAACACTTCGGCATGTAATTGTTAAGAAGCTTCTTTCACTTGTAACACCAAAACGGTCATATCGTCAGATGGCCGTTTTTCTTTTTGCCACTGTAAGGATTCTGCCAAAATTGACTCTGCCAATTGCTTGGGTGATGTGCACTCCAGTTCTTCTATAAAGCGAACCATGTCGCCACAACCATCAAACACACCATCGGTCATCATAATAATCATATCATTTTCATATACCCGCTTCCGCACCGTTCTACCGGAAACATCTCCCAAAATACCAACCGGTAACGTGTCGGAGCGAATGGTTTCTATGGTGGGCACATATCGTCGGGTTCCGCCCGGTTCCATGGTTGTATCATATTTTAAAACAGTAGGCATACCGCCGTATTTTACCAACTCCACATTCCCTGTTTGTAAATGCACGGAAACCAAATCCAAGGTAGAGTAATGGTCCTCTTCCGTTTTTAAAACCAACGCAGAATTAATCATTTCCACTGCTGCTTCATTGTCAAATCCATTTTTGTAAAAATGTTCTAACATGCGAACCGCCAATTCACTTTCTTCTCTGGCTTTCTTCCCTGTTCCCATGCCGTCACAAAGCACCGCCATAAAACAACCATTTCCATTTTCCAAAAAGGCATAACTGTC
>JAFZDL010000004.1 GCA_017561205.1 Oscillospiraceae bacterium
GGGAGGACACATCGCACAGACCCTGCAAAGCGTCGATAAGTCCGGGCAGAACCCCTTGGGCGGGTCCTGCAGCGTGGATCAGAGTGGTAAGGACGGTCTGTGCGTTTTCGGGAAGGTCCAGCTTTTTCAAACCGTCTTCGTTCTTCTCCTCCAAGCATTTGAGAATGTCTGCGGTTTTCAAACCGGATGCTTCCAAATTGTCAAGTATTTGGGACAACAGATCCAGATTTGTAATATTTAAAACACAGTTTTCAGAAATACTTTTCAAGCTTTTGGCTGCCAGGGTCAGCACCTGGAGAATATGGGATGCACCAATGTCACCGATACATTCCAAACCCACCTGCATAATTTCCTTGTAGCTTTTGTTACCTTTGGAGATGCGATATACATTTTCATTATAAAACAGCTTTTGCACGCAATCGCTGCGGTCTTTCATCTTTTTAATGATGGACAGTGTTACATCCGGCTTCAGCGCCATGAGCTTGCCGTTGGTGTCGGTAAAGGTGATCACACTGTCGGATATCAGAAAGTCCTTGTTTTTTGCATATAGGTCATATTCTTCAAATTTGCTCATTTTGTATTGGGTGTAACCGTAACTGCGGTAAAGCGACCGCAGACCGAATATGACTTTCTCTTGAAAGCTAAGGGATAGATCCATTATGTTTCCTCCAATGATGATAGCTGCTCGATGGCTTTTTTATAGCCGCCGCTGCCGTAGTTTAAGCATTTGCTCACTCTGCCAATGGTGGCGCTGCTGACAGCCACCTGCTCAGCGATCTTCTGATAACTGAGACCCTTGGAAAGGAGTATGGCTGTGTCTAACCGCTGAGACATATCCAAAATCTCTTTTATGGTACAAAGATCTTCAAAATACGCATAGCATTCATCCAGCGTTTTCAGATTCAAAATAGTCTTAAATAATCTGTCTACAGATTCGCAATGGAGTTTGTGCATAAAATCACCCCTATTTAAAAAGTACTTCACTATGCTACCACTTTAGCGTGGCAAAGTCAAGGCTTATTTTACTAACGATACTCATAAATATAGTAAGTACCTTAGAAATAATAAAAACCGCCCGTAAAGGCGGTTTTTATTGGCACCCCAGAGAGGACTCTAACCTCCGACCTGCCGCTTAGGAGAAACGATTATCCCGTTTTTCTAATAATAATCGTTCCAAACAGTATCAGATAGTACAAAATCCCGGGGAAATTCCAAACTTTTTAATCCAGGTCGTGTTAGCAGATATCAGCCGTTTCATATAGTCCAAAACAGTCCTGTTAGCAAATTGTTAGCAAAAACATATAAAACCTCGACCGTCGCCACATGCAAAACGCGACCCTATAAAGCAGCTCTTGTACACTACAGGAGCTGCTATTTTTATATCACGAGAAAGGAGAAAATGCAATGAAATGTTTACGGAAGTACAAGTGGGTCAAATTACCCCGGAAAGAGATGCCCGAACTGAAAGGACGGCTGGGCTACTGGCTGAAGCTTGCAGAGAGCGCTGCCTTCCGCAAGGGAATCGGCACCTACTGCGGCCATAAGAACCCTGTAGAGCCCGGAATGTGGGCCGGTGGCATTGTGGGCGTGAAAGCTATTCTTGGCGTCAGAAGCCGCGCAAAGGCCTTTCAGATATTGGATCATCTGAAGGCATTGGGATACTTGACTTATACACTGGATCCTGAGACCAAATTGTTGACTTACCAAATCACCGATTGGGTGATGGAGTACACAGGTGAGGAATGCATGGATGGTACTGTATATGCCACGCCCGGATACGGGTTCGTTTGCATGCCCAGAGATATCACCGAGCGTCTTGCTGAGATGAACTACAAGTTCGACGAAGCGGATGCCTGGTTGGATCTGTGGTGCCACACTGTGTTTCGTGATTATGGAAATGCATTTTCTTTCCTTTCGCCTGTGATCCAGTATGGCAAGTATGGCTCTATGCTGACCCTGGAGACCTTGGGTAAGCGCTGGGGATGGGAGAAGACCAAGGTATGGCGCTTCTTTAAAAACCACGCGACTTGTTTCCAGCTCTACCGATTGCCTAATTCCTATGGCAGTGTGATCTACAGCCGGTTTTATCCTACCTGCGATGAGATCCAAATGCCGGAGGAAGAATCCGTTATGCGTATTTTCCGCAAAATACTCATTTGTGCCCAAAATACGCATACTGCAGGTTCTGTTAATGAAAGAGGCAACCGCTATACTGCTTGGAAGAGCCGTCGCGTTATCAAGGCTATGGAGGAGCAGGAACAAAACCAGTCTGGTGAAACTGAGACGAATCAGAATGAGTCTGGAATTAGCGTTGCACTTTCTGCCCTATATAACGCGCGCGTAATTTTCTCTTGTAGGAACTGTAAGAATAGTAGGAACTGTATTAATGCCTGGGGTAGTGATTATAAGGGGAAGCTTAAACCGAAAATAGAGAAAAAGTACGCACCTGGAGATCTGCACACATTTTTTGATTTGGATAGGAGTGATCAATATGGCGGAGAAATCGTATTTTCGTTCGCAACTGGATAGCGCCATCCAGGAGACTGAGAAGCTTTTAAAGGCGCTTCACGGCATTGCTGAGAGCCGAGATCTGGAAACTGCCCTGGAACTGTCCGTTACTGCAGCAAAGATCTCAGAAGGGGTTGCATTGAAGACTAGAGCTCTACCTGCTCATACTTGTCATCCACGGGCAGAAAGAGCAGCCCAGGAGGCAATCTCTGAGTCCGTCCCGGTAGAGATCAGACTCACAGCAGAAGGCTGGTTTTATCTTCGTATGCCCATCTTGTTGCCCAGGAAAGAGAAGTCTTCCCGCAGCTATTTGCGTGGTTTCCTGTACCCGGCCTTGGCTTCATTTGCCCGGGAAAGAATACCCATCCGTTACCGGGACTGTGTGATGATCTTCCGGCACACCTATGATCGCAATCGTCCGGAACGGGAATACCGGGACCATGACAACATCGAACTCAACACCGTGGTGGATGCCGTGGCCATGTTCTTTTTGGTGGATGATACACCCTTTGAATGCCGGCATTATTACTGCAGCGTAGTCGGCGATGAAGAATCCACAGAGGTGTTTATCGTTCCGAGAAATGCGTTTGGAGCATGGCTTTCACAGGAGAAAAACATACGGAAATCAAATAAGGTCAAAATGCAGGAAATGGCCGAAAAAGGATCGTAAAAAAGCGCATTTTTACGTATGTTGCTCTGACGTATAAACTGAAAACCCAAAAACCATTGTGCCGCAACGGTTTTTTAACACCACTTCAGCACTGGATTTAGGCCAGGAGGCGAGTCTCAGTGCCTGAATACAAACGATTACTATGGAGGTAGAAATATGATCACAATCAGACCGGGCAGTCATGTCCTCACCCTGCTTTCAATACTGCCCTTCGTGGGGGAATTCCCAATGTCCGCACTGAGACTCTTAGGCTCCGTCCGGTCCTATAAAGACCTGATCCACAAGCTCACTCAAGTTCAGGAGTTTCGCTTTCCGGATCGAGATGAGCGCTTTACCTGCCGCCTTCTGAATGTGTGTGGGAGGGGCAATCGGAAGACCGTCCGTTTCCATAAGAGTGCTCTACCCATGCTTAAGTGGTGGGATGAGGATATGTACAGGCTGTATATGGAGGAATACGATAACCACAACTTCTCCGGGAATGCCCGTCATATAAACAGAAACCACTTACTGGCCGAAACGGCAGTAATGTGCTTAAGGGCAGGTGTTGAGGCAAATCCTCTGGATACACCAGATATGCTGGAGGACGATATAAAAATGCTTCGATGCGCCAATCCATTTTTCTATTTTGCCAGAGAGGTAAAACGGGCATATAAGGAAGAAATGAATAAGATCCGCTATACCCGTCTTGCCGGTGTTCTTACGCTTCAAGATGGAGTTTATACGGTCTACAATCTTCGGAATGAAGTCCCAAACTGGATGGGAGAGGGTGAGAGTAAGGTGCTGTGGCATATGGAGTCTATGTTCTACCCTATCCGGGAGGAAGAACATCCCTATCACAGATCAGCCTTGATGTTTGGAGAAAACTACGATGTGGCATTAAGTTTGATGCAGACTATTCGAGAAACTAAAAAACTGGACTATGGTCTGTTTCGGTCCTTCTTTCGAATCCGTTACATTCCTATGAATGATTTCGGGGTTCGGTTTCTGCGATTGGTGACCTCCGATAATTGGCGTGAGAACCTGCTGCTTTCCTTGTTCGAGCCGAAACAGTGCACCACATCGTGGGGCGGGCTATCGTTCAATGTGTTTGTGGATGGGATAGACACATATTGCTTTTTGGATGGAGATATCCGGAATCTGTTTAATTTTCGCGATACGATCTTAATGCGAAATGAGGGTTTACTTCCAAGAAACACTATTCGTGGGCACAAGGTCATTTGCTATCCTGAGCAATTGGCATTTGTGCAGGAATTTTTTGGTGACTTGGTGGAATATGCCACTGTCACAATGGACGCGGTGGAAAGCGCGCTGGAGCTTGATAGGCCCAGCCTAATCGACTAAAGAAAGGAAGAAATATTATGCGTAAATTTTTAATCATTGCATTGATTCTGGGTTTCGTGTTAAGTGGATGTACCACCATGGATCCGGATCATGATACGACGAACACCCTTGATTCTCATCTGAGCGAGCCCTCTGAAGACTGGTCCTCCCAGACTGATCCTACCGATGACCTGGAAGGTATCGCATCGGGCCCAGTGACATCAGATCCGACATTGCCTATATCCACTGTGCCAGACTCACCTGAAAATTGCACAGAAGGGACCGAGCCGGCTGGATATGTAGACGAGACTGATTCTACGGAAACCCAATCACCCCAGCAGGCAAC
>JAFZDL010000039.1 GCA_017561205.1 Oscillospiraceae bacterium
CCAGCGCAGCCGTGCCGGTATTCAGGATCCGAACCGTCCCATTGGCTCTTTCCTGTTCCTTGGTCCCACGGGTGTCGGCAAAACAGAGCTGGCCAAAACATTGGCACAGGCATTGTTTGACGATGAGAACAACCTTGTGCGGATCGATATGTCCGAGTATATGGAAAAGTTTTCTGTGTCCCGGCTGATTGGCGCGCCTCCCGGCTATGTGGGCTATGAAGAAGGCGGACAGCTGACAGAGGCTGTTCGCAGAAAGCCGTATAGCGTGGTCCTCTTTGATGAGGTGGAAAAGGCACACCCGGATGTATTTAATGTATTGCTGCAGGTGTTGGATGACGGACGTATTACCGATTCCCAAGGCAGAACAGTAGACTTTAAGAACACCATTCTGATCCTGACTTCGAATCTGGGCAGCGAATATCTGCTCAATGGCATTCGTGAAGACGGAAGCATCGATGAAACTGCAAGATCCCAGGTGGATATGCTGCTGCGCAGATCCTTCCGGCCGGAATTTTTGAACCGGCTGGACGAGATCGTTTTCTATAAGCCTCTGACAAAGGAAAACGTCACCAAGATTATTGACCTGCAAATCGCAAAGCTGAACAGCCGTCTGCAGACACAGCAGATCCACTGCCGTCTTACAGATGAGGCGAAAACCGCTATCGTAAATGCCGCTTACGATCCCCAGTATGGCGCCCGGCCGTTGCGTCGGTATGTGCAGCATACGGTGGAGACGATGCTCAGCAAAAAGCTTTTGTCCGGTGAGATTCTGCCTGGTCAAACTGTTACAATCGATGATCTGAACGGTGAGCTGGTTATGCAGCAAGAGAAATAAAACTGACAACAACACAGGATGAGTCGGTCACTTCCATTTTGAGTGACCGACTTTTTACTATCTGTACGATTCTGTACAGATGTCTCCATGTTGATTTGGTCCATTCCCACGCGGTCAAGAATACCGCAGAAGGCATCAATATGTTTGACGGCACCACCTGGCAATTCTTCCACGACGGAGAAAAGGGTGAGCATCCGGCCTGGGGAACCAAGTGCTTTGATTACGGTAAGACCGGCGTTCTGCACTTTCTGCTTTCCAATCTGAAGTTCTGGCTGGAGTAATACCATTTCGACGGCTTCCGGTAGTACCGGGGTGCTCAGCCAGGATCTTACGGCCAACAGCGGTCTCCATAGAGGGAGACGGCGTTACAGATGCGCCGTAGGTGCGCATAACTTCTCTGCGGGAAGGCTTCTGCTCATAGGAAACCTTCACAATATAGACCTTGCAGTCCAGACCAAAGTAGGAGCAGGCCATGGAAAGAGCTGTGCCCCACTGACCGGCACCGGTTTCAGTAGTAACGCCCTTGAGACCCTGCTGTTTGGCTTAGTAAGCCTGAGCAATAGCCGAATTCAGTTTGTGAGAGCCGGAGGTATTGTTGTCCTCAAATTTGTAGTAGATCTTCGCCGGGGTCTGCAGCTTTTCTTCCAGACAGTACGCCCGCACCAAGGGGGAAGGACGGTACATCTTGTAGAAATTCCGGATCGGTTCGGGAATCTCAAAGAAGGGAGTGGTATCATCCAGCTCTTGCTTAATTAGTTCCTCACAGAATACACCGGCAAGCTCTTCGGCTTTCATGGGCTCATGGGTGCCAGGATTCAGTAACGGGGCAGGCTTCACCTTCATGTCGGCACGCAGATTATACCATGCCTTTGGCATCTCGGTTTCGTTCAGATAGATTTTGCAGGGAATGGTTTGGTTTGACATAATTTTTTCTCCTTTCATTTTCTGGCGGGACAGGAGAAATTTTCTACGGAATACAAAAAATCCTGTCCTAAAGCAAATACTTTGCTGGGACAGGATACAATAACCCTGCGGTACCACCCGGCTTGACACAGCATTACAATGCGCCCACTTAACGAGTACCAATATACGCTGACTGTTTGATAACGGAGCGTCCAGCTCCGGCTCACATACTCAGGATGAACCTTTTCTGATCACCCTCGGAAGTCCATTCGGCTTTTCGGTGTCTGCCGCAATCTCACCACCTGCGGCTCTCTGGGAGAAACCTTAGAAAGCTTACTCACTCTTCCTCAACGGTTTACATCGTTATATGTCCGGAAAAAACACTTGTCAAGAAATAAATGTGCACAAAGTGTGGGCAGAAACAAAAAAGTTTGTATGATAATTTGCTAATTTTTTCCAGTAGCGTTTACAGCAATTCAAGTTTACCATTCCAAATAATATGCAAGGTCACACCCTCGTTTATCTCCTTTTTTGGGGTTTACACCCTTATCTTACCCAAAGACCGCAAAGTTCGAAACCAAGTCGAAATAAACAAGTTATAATGTTTTTTGAGGGATACCTATATTTATGCACCTTTAAACCATTAACCAATGCGACCGCTGGAACTGTCACGGTAGTTATATAAATTATTCCTTGGGTTATGCGGATAACCTTTGACGAATACCAATTTGTTCGATAAAATACAATAAGAAACACAAAGGGGGAGAACAGAAATGGAAGAACAGCGGGTAAGGATCAGTGATATCGCGGAAGAGCTGGGTCTCAGCACAGCCACCATTTCCAATGTGATTCATGGAAAAACAAAGAAAATTTCAAATGAAACCGTACAGCGTGTTATGGCTCTGCTGGAGGAACGGCAATATATTCCCAATATGGCGGGTATCCTTCTGGCCCAGAATTCTTCTAAAATTACTGGTGTGTTTGTCAATGACCATGAGAAATATGAGGGGCATACGCTGGACGATTTCTTTGTCTCATCCTCGCTCAATTATCTGTCAACTGAGATCGAGGCCAACGGGCAGTTCATGATGGTGAAAAAGGCGAAAAACGCAGAGGAGATTATCAAATTCGCATCTATGTGGAATATGGACGGCATTGTGGTGATCGGTTTCTGCGATCAAGACTATATGTATCTTCGCAATCATATGCGGGTTCCCTTTGTGGTCTATGACGGGTACTGTGAAAAACCGGAGCGGATTCTGAATATCACCATTGACAACTATAATGGTGGTTTCCAGGTGGGAGCTTACTTCCGAGAGCGCGGGCACAAACGGGCGCTGTGTATTTCCGATAATAACATATGCGTTGATCTGGAACGGTATCAAGGCTTCCGGGATGGCTTTAATACAGGAGAAGTTGAATTTGTATTGATTCCTATGCGGAAGGAAGAACGCTGGGAGTTTTATCAAAAGAATCATTCTCTGCTTGAAACAGTGACTTGTGTATTTGCCGTTTCTGATTACTATGCTATGGATCTGATCCACTTCCTTCAAAAGCAGGGGTTAGTCGTCCCGGATCAGATATCTGTTGCGGGCTTTGATGACAGCCCTATGTGCCAACTGGTCTGGCCGCCTTTAACGTCTGTCCGGCAGGATGGCGCACTGCGGGCAAAAATCGCAATTGAGAAGCTTCGGGAACTGAAAGAAAAAAAAGAAATCGAGACGGAGATCCGGCTGCCGGTGTCCCTTGTTGTTCGTGAAAGTACAAAATAACCAAAGCCGCTGTTTGTTAAGTTATACAAACGGCGGCTTATTATTTTGTGCAGGGTTACATACTTAACCTTTGAAATTATAAGTTGAAGTCGCTACAATGAGGGTATCAAAGCATTTGGAGGGATTCCAATGAAAGAAAAGGACAGCTTTTTCCGAGCTGTATGCAGCCTGGCCATTCCGGTGGCGCTACAATCTATGCTGCAATCTTCCTTCAGCATCGTTGACCAGATTATGATCGGTCAGCTGGGCAGTGTCATCGTCGCGGGGGTGGGATTGGCAGGTAAATTTGCGGGGATCTACAATGTGGTGGTAGCAGCATTTGGCGCTGTGGCTGGCATTATGATCTCACAGTATCTGGGGCAAAAGAATCGGGGTGAGGTTAAAAGAAGCTATTATCTGAATCTGGTCTTTGCCTTAACATTTGCAGGCGTTTTTACCTTTGGCTGCATGCTGTTTCCCAAGAAAATTATGGGACTATATACCACCGATGTGCAGACACAGGAAGCTGCGGCAAGGTATCTTTTGATTCTTTCAGGAACCTTCCTTCCTATGGCGGGCGCAACTTTGCTGGCAACCTTATTCCGCTGCACGGAAAAGGCCTGCTATCCGCTCTATGCCAGCGTCTGTGCGGCTTTGGCTAATACGGTTCTTAATTATATTCTTATTTTTGGTAAGCTGGGTTTTGCTCCTATGGGTATGGAGGGGGCTGCCATTGCCACGGTGATTTCTCAAGTACTGAATTTCCTGCTAATGCTGATCCTGTATGGAATCCACAGACGTGATTTCCCCCTTGTATGCAACGGCAGAATTCAGAAGGTGCCCTTCCACTGGAAGCAGTACGGTGCCATTCTGCTGCCTATGCTGATCTGTGAATTCATCTGGAGCCTGGGAGAGAATGTGTATGCCGCCGTTTATGGGCATTTGGGAACGGATGCCTGTGCGGCCATGACCTTGACAAACCCTATTCAGGGATTGACGATCGGTGCTCTGTGCGGTCTGTCTCAGGCAGCAGCAGTCATCGTAGGAAAGCTTCTGGGCGATAATCAGCAGAAGCAAGCCTATCAGGCATCGAAAAAGCTGATGCTATACGGCTTCGTGGGAGCTGCCATTTTGTCGGCAGTGATTGTTATGACCAGCGGACTATACGTGAATATCTATCAGGTGGAAGAGTCCGTCAGGCAGATCACTCGGCGGATTTTGTATGCCTATGCACTGGTTGTTCCTTTCAAAATACAGAATATGATCGTAGGCGGTGGTATCTTGCGCAGCGGAGGCAAAACGAAATATGTCATGTACATTGATCTCATCGGCACCTGGATCTTTGGTGTTCCTCTGGGTTTGCTGGCCGCTTTTGTCTGGAATCTTTCCATTCCTTATGTTTACTTCATCCTGTCCCTGGAAGAGTGCGTTCGGTTTGCCATTACATTGGTGATTTTCAGGAGCAGAAAATGGATAAACATTCTGGATGCGACTGTATCCTAAGCACAACAATAATCATCTTTGACAGACTGAGGAGTACAGCTAAGGAATTAGCTGTACTCCTTTTCTTTCAGGAATATGTTTTGATGATGC
>JAFZDL010000040.1 GCA_017561205.1 Oscillospiraceae bacterium
CGTTAAAGCAAGCACTGCAAAAACCGTGGGTTCCTGTAAGAGCGCATAAACTTTCTACCGGAAGGTATCCTAAAGAATCTGCACCAATAACGGTACAAATTTCGGGGATGCTGTATTTGAAGGCAATCAAATGTTCTTCGGAATCAATATCCGTTCCGTAGTAACACGGATGCAGAAACGGTGGTGAGGATATGCGAACATGGACTTCCTTTGCACCGGCATCACGAAGCAGTCTTACGACACGTCCCATCGTGTTGCCGCGAACGATAGAGTCATCCACTAAAACCACACGTTTGTCTTTTACACTTTCCTCAACGGCAGCAAGCTTGATTTTCACTCCGTCAAGTCTTGCCCCCTGTCCGGGCGAGATAAAGGTTCTGCCGATATACTTATTTTTGATAAGTCCGATGCCATAAGGGATAGCAGATTCCGCGCTGAAACCGAGTGCCGCGTCCAGTCCCGAATCGGGAGCACCGATCACAACATCCGCCTCTACAGGATGTGCTTTCGCAAGGATTTTTCCTGCTCTTACACGGGAAGCATGTACCGAAACACCGTCAATAACGGAATCGGGACGGGCAAAATAGATGTACTCAAACACACAGAGCTTTTTATCCTTTTTGCCGCAGTGCTCACGGCGTGACACCACACCGTTTTTACTGAACACTAAAATTTCACCCGGCTCTACATCACGGACTACCTCGGCACCGACCGCCTTGATGGCACAGCTTTCGGAGGCTACCACATATATACCGTCAGCGGTCTTGCCATAGCATAAAGGGCGGAAGCCGTAAGGGTCTCTTGCGCAGATCAGCTTTTGCGGCGACATCAGCACTAAGGAATAAGCTCCGTCAAGCGTGTTCATTGCCTGACTGACTGCATCCTCAATCGACGGTGCTTTCAGCCTTTCTTTTGTAATGATATAGGCGATGGTTTCAGTGTCGCTGGTGGTATGGAAGATCGCCCCGGAAAGCTCCAACTCATTACGAAGCTCAACGGCATTGCTGAGATTACCGTTGTGAGCCAATGCCATTCTGCCTTTCTGATGGTTCACTTCAATTGGTTGGCAGTTATTTCGATTGGTACCGCCTGTCGTACCGTACCGCGCGTGAGCAACCGCCATCGTACCCTTCGGTAATCGGGATAAAATATCCTGCGAAAAAACCTCGCTGGCAAGCCCCATATCCTTATGGGAAACAAATACACCGTCGTCATTGACGACTATACCGCAGCTTTCCTGACCTCTGTGTTGGAGCGCATAAAGTCCGTAGTAGGAAATGCTCGCTACATCACAGGGTTCAGTTGCGATAACTCCGAATACGCCGCATTCCTCGTGAAGACTCATGATTTACCTCCGGTTGTTCGTTCAAATGCTGCGCCGATAAATCCTTTGAACAAGGGATGCGCTTTATTGGGTCTGCTCTTAAATTCAGGGTGATACTGGACACCTACATGGAAGGGTCTCTCAGTAAGCTCTACCGTTTCAACCAGTCTTCCGTCAGGAGAAGAGCCGCTGAGCGTAAGGCCTGCTTTCTC
>JAFZDL010000041.1 GCA_017561205.1 Oscillospiraceae bacterium
CCATCTCCATGATGCCCGGTACTGCTGCTGACCCCGCATACCGCCGTGTTGACGTTGACGTCGAGACCGGTAAGGTGTCTGGCCTGTTCTAATTCTGATTTTTCCAATAAGCACAGGCGGTTTCCCGCCTGTGCTTTTGGAGCATTTTTAAAAACACACGTCATTGCGAGCCCCTTTAGGGGCGTGGCAATCTCCCGGCACAATCTTTTGTTGTGCTGTGCATTTCGATGGATAGTACCTTGAGATTGCCACGTCGCTTATGCTCCTCGCAATGACAAAAATAAGGAGATACATATTATGGATATGACTATGGAAACCTGCCGCAAGTTTGTGGAGGTTCTGGCATCTGATGCACCCGCTCCCGGCGGCGGCGGCGCTGCTGCCCTGGTTGGCGCTATCGGTACCGCTCTGGGCAATATGGTTGGTTCTCTGACCGTTGGCAAGAAGAAGTACGCAGAAGTCGAGGCTGAGATCATCGAGCTGAAGGCCAAGTGCGATGCTTTGCAGAAGGAACTGCTGGACCAGGTAGAGGCTGACGAAGTAAACTTCCTGCCTCTGGCTAAGGCTTACGGCATCCCCAAGGACGACCCCACCCGTGACGCTGTTATGGAAGAGGCTACCATCATTGCTTGCTCCACGCCCATGAAGATTATGGAGCTGTGCTGCCAGGCTATTGAGTACATCGCTGTGTTTGCTGCTAAGGGCTCACGGTTGGCTGTTTCCGATGCCGGCTGCGGTGCTACCATTTGCAAGGCCGCTCTGCAGGCTGCATCCCTCAATGTGTTCATCAACACCAAGACCCTCAAGAACCGCGAGGTTGCCGAGGAAATGAACGCAAAGGCACTGGGTATGCTTGACAAGTACGGCGCAATGGCCGACGATATTTTCAACACCGTCAAATCCGGTTTTGGAGTATAAAATGCAAAATGATAAATGCTAAATGCAAAATGAAGGTATCCCTTCGGGATATAATTTAAATCATTTGCGAAGCAAATACATCCATTTTGCACTTTGCACTTTGCATTTTACATTCACACATTTTATTCTCAAGAATTAAGGAGATTTACTTATGGCAAAGCAATTACTGGGTAAAGAAGTGAACGAAGCGCTGGTTGCTGCTCTGCAGGGCCGCACGAGAGCTTTGAAGGAAAAGGGCGTTACCCCCACTCTGGGCATCATCCGTCTGGGCGAGAACCCCTCCGACCTGAGCTATGAAAAGGGCGCTACCAAGCGCGCTGAGGAAGTGGGCGTTGCAATCAAGAACTACATCCTGCCCGAGGAAACCACCAAGGAAGAGCTGCTGAAGGTCATCGACGGCATCAACGCTGACGAGGGCGTTCACGGCGTGCTGATGTTCCGTCCCCTGCCCAAGCATCTGAAGGCTGACCAGGACGAAATCTGCAACCGCTTGGATCCCAAGAAGGACGTGGACTCCATGACCCATATGAGTAACGCCGGTGTGTTTGAGGGCCAGGATCTGGGCTATGCTCCCTGCACCCCCGCTGCTTGTATGGAAATTCTGGACTACTACGGCATTGACTGCAAGGGCAAGAATGCCGTTGTGATCGGCCGCTCTCTGGTTGTCGGCAAGCCCGCAGCTATGATGCTGATGGGCAAGAACGCTACCGTTACCATCTGCCACACCAAGACCGTAAACACCGCTGAAATCTGCAAGAAGGCAGACATCATTGTCACCGCTGCCGGCGTGCTGGGCAGCCTGACCAAGGATTTTGTCAGCGAAGGCCAGATCGTAATCGACGTTTCCATGAACTGGAATCCCGAGAAGATCACCTCCAAGGGCAAGGGCGGTATGTCCGGCGACTGTGTCTTTGACGAGGTCGAGCCCATTGTTGGCGCTATCACCCCCGTTCCCGGTGGCGTGGGCGCTGTTACCACCACGGTGCTGATGAAGCACGTGGTCGAGGCTGCTGAGAAGATTTAAAAAATAACATCCCATATAACTGGCAGAATTTGCGGAGTACCGCGTGGGAGTATGGGAGAAGAAAGCCGACTGTCTGGGCAATTCGAACTTTTGGGCTCGGATTGCCCGGATTTCATTAGAGGTGAATATTATGAACAAGATCAAAAATATGAACGAAAGCAGCTTTCTGAAGCTGTTCTTCGCGGTTGTTTCCGCTTGCTTTATCGTGGCTGCTTTTATTATGCCCGACAGAGCGACCGCATTTTCCGGTTTGGTAAAGATCCTTACCGGTACCTGCAAGGTTTCCACCAACTATTTCGCTCTGGGCGGTGTTTCCGCCACCTTCCTGAATATGGGTCTGGTGGGCCTGTTTTGCACACTCCTGTGCTTCCTGCCCGGCGCAAAGGCCACCAATGTGACCACTTTGGGTTTCATTCTCACCGTGGGCTTCGGCTCCTGGGGCATTAACCCTCTGAATATGGTACCTACCGTTTTGGGTGTTTGCCTGTACTGTCTGGTGAAGAAGGAAAAGCTGGGCGCCAATGCCAACGCTATGATGTACTCCACCGGCATCGCTCCGCTGATCTCCGATCTGCTGCTGCGCTACCCCGGCACCGAGTACATCGGCTTCAACACCTTGGGCATTGTTATGGCCATTGTGGTTGGCTGCATCATCGGTTTCTTCCTGCCTGCAGGTTTGGGTCACGCGCCCAATATCCACAAGGGCTTTAACCACTACTCTGCCGCTGTTCCCATCGGCTTTACCGCATTTTTCCTGCGGGCCGTGCTGTACAATGTGATGCTGGGCGCATCTCCTGCCAAGCTGGAGCTTTCCACCATGGCCGCGCTGGATGTGACTGCTCCCGTAGCCGCCAATGCATTCTGCTGCGCGCTGTTCGGCCTGTGCATTGTATTCTCCCTGCTGATGGGCTGCACCCCCAAGACCTACTGGGCGCTGATGAAGGACACCGGCAAGGGTGTCAGCTTTACTTCCAAGTACGGCACTGCGCCTTTCCTGATGAATGTGGGTGTGTACGGTCTGATGATCGTTGCCTACTTCAACCTGGCTGGTCTATTGGACGGCAAGCAGGTCTGGACGGGTATGACCTTCGGCATTGTTTTCTGTATGCTCTGCACCTGCAACTCCGGCTCCCACCCCCGCAATGTCCTGCCCATTATGGTAGGCTATGTGCTAACTTCCTATCTGTTCGGCTGGATCGCCGGTCTGCTGGGTATGGAAAACTACTCTCTCACCATTGCCAACCAGTCCATTCTCATCGGTCTGTGCTATGCCAACGGCCTGAGCCCCATCGCCGGCACTTACGGCTTTGGCTACGGTGTTCTGGCTGCAGGTCTGCACTATCTGCTGGTCACCTGCGTACCGGATATGCACGGCGGCTTCTGCCTGTATAACGGCGGCTTCACCGCAGCGCTGATCTGCCTGATGCTGGTACCCCAGCTGGAGAAGTTCTGCAAGACCAAGGAAGAACGCAAGCTTGCCAAAGCTGCAAAGTAAATTGCAAAATCTTAACGACGGCCCCCTTGCCTAAAGGGGGCTGTCATATTGCCTATTTTAGGCAATATGACTGGGGGATTTCGCAATAAGGAATCCCTCCACCGCTGACGCGGTCCCCCTCCCTTTAGACAAGGGAGGCTTTTTTGTTTTTGGAATATTTACAAAATTATCTGTTATTTTCCTGTGAGTTGTGCTATAATGGTAGAAATTATACCCTAAGGAGACCGTTATGGGACTTGTTTCTAAGATTTTCGGCACCCGTTCTCAGCGGGAAATTAAAAAGATACAGCCTCTTGTTGACAAAATTTTGGCACTGGAGAAGGAATATGAAGCCCTTTCCAATTCTGAACTGCAGGGAAAGACCGCTATCTTCAAGGAGCGCTATGCAAACGGCGAGACCTTGGACGATCTGCTGCCGGAGGCATTCGCTGCCATCCGTGAAGCAGCCTGGCGTGTGCTGGGTATGCGCCCCTATCCTGTGCAGCTCATCGGCGGTATTGTGCTGCACCAGGGCCGTATCGCAGAAATGAAGACCGGTGAAGGCAAAACCCTGGTCGCTATTCTGCCCTGCTACTTAAATGCCCTCACCGGCCGGGGTGTCCACGTGGTTACTGTCAATGACTATTTGGCAACCCGTGACTCCCAGTGGATGGGCAAGGTGTATAAATTTATGGGTCTGACCGTAGGCCTTGTTGTGCCCGGTATGAAGCCCCCCGAGCGAAAAGAAGCCTATGCCGCCGACATCACCTACTGCACCAACAACGAGCTGGGCTTTGACTACCTGCGGGATAATATGGCCATCTACAAATCCGAGCTTGTCCAGCGGGGACACGCCTTTGCCATTGTGGACGAGGTGGACTCCATTCTTATTGACGAAGCCCGTACCCCCTTGATTATTTCCGGTCAGGGTGAAAATTCCTCTCAGCTGTACGAACTGGCAGACCAGCTGGTTGCCTCCATGCGCAAGCAGGTCTTTGCCAAGACCGACGAAAAAGAGGAGCAGGACAGCTTGGACTGCGACTATGTGGTGGACGAAAAATCCCGTTCTGTCTCCCTCACCGCCGCCGGCATTGCCAAGGCTGAGAAGTTTTTTAATCTAGAAAACTTAGCCGATGCGGAAAACACCACCATCTCCCACCATATCAACCAGGCTATGAAAGCACGGGGCATTATGAAGCGGGATATTGACTATGTGGTCAAAGACGGTGAAATTATCATTGTTGACGAGTTCACCGGCCGGCTGATGTACGGCCGCCGCTATAACGAAGGCCTGCACCAAGCCATCGAAGCCAAGGAAAAGGTCAAGGTCGCCAGCGAGAGCAAGACCCTGGCTACCATCACTTTCCAGAACTTCTTCCGCCTGTATGACAAGCTTTCCGGTATGACCGGTACAGCCCTGACCGAGGAAGAAGAATTCAATGCCATCTACCTGCTGGACGTGGTGGAGATCCCCACCAACCGGCCCATTGCCCGTAAGGATCTGCCCGATGTGGTCTACAAGACCGAGGCTGGCAAATTCCGCGCCATCATTGCCCAGGTGGCAGAGTGCCACCGGAAGGGTCAGCCTGTGCTGGTGGGTACAATTTCTATCGAAAAGAGTGAAATTCTCAGCAAACTCTTAAAACGCACCGGCATTCCTCATAATGTTCTAAATGCAAAATTCCACGAGCAGGAAGCCCAGATCGTGGCGCAGGCCGGTAAGTTTGGCGCTGTGACCATCGCCACCAATATGGCAGGCCGTGGTACGGATATTATGCTGGGCGGCAACCCGGAATTTATGGCTATGAGCGAGCTGCGGAAAGAAAACTATTCCGAGGAGCTTTTGCAGCAGGCCAATGCCTATTCCGAGACCAGTGACCCGGAGATTTTGGCTATCCGGGCAAAGTATGCCGAGCTCCACGCCAAGTACAAGAAAGATATGGCTGAGGAAGCTGAGCAGGTACGGCAGGCTGGCGGTCTTTATATCATCGGCACCGAGCGCCACGAATCCCGCCGTATCGACAATCAGCTCCGTGGCCGTTCCGGCCGTCAGGGTGATCCCGGTATGAGCCGATTCTACCTGAGCTTAGAGGACGATCTGATGCGTTTGTTCTCCTCCGACCGGATCATGAATATGATGAATGCTCTGGGCTTGGACGAAGACACCCCCATCGATGCCAAGATTCTCTCCGGCGCGGTGGAAAATGCCCAAAGTAGCGTGGAAAGCCGCCACTTCCGTTCCAGAAAGAATGTGCTGGAATACGATAATGTTATGAACACCCAGCGTGAGGTCATTTATGCCCAGCGGCAGAAGGTGCTGGACGGCGAAGACCTGCGGGAGAATATGCTCACCATTCTGAAGGATTTGGTGGACACGTCTGTTACTGAGACCCTCAGCGAAAATGCGGGTATTGTAAACGATGAGGCTCTGGACATCCTGCAAAAGACCCTTGGCGGTCTGTATATCCCCAAGGATGCCAAGCTCACAAGCGATAATGCCCAGGACTTGTCCGAGGAGATCTACAATCTGGCGCTGCAGGTTTACGAGGAAAAGGAAGCCGTCATTGGCGCGCCCACCATGCGTGAACTGGAGCGGGTGGTTATGCTCCGGGTGGTGGACGAATACTGGATGGACAACATCGACGCCATGGACGATCTGAAGCAAGGCATTGGTCTGCGGGCCTATGGTCAGCACGATCCGGTCATCGCCTACAAGGAAGAGGGCTATCAGATGTTCGAGGCGATGGTCTCGTCCATTCGCGAAGAAACCCTCCGCCGCATCTTCCTGGCACAGTTGCGACCTGCCCAGGAAATCAAGCGGGAGAAGGTGGCCAAGGAGACTGGCACCAGCGGGGATTCTGTGATGAAACAAAAGCCCGTACGCAGCGAGAAGAAAGCCGGCCCCAACGACCCCTGTCCCTGCGGCAGCGGCCTCAAGTATAAAAAGTGCTGTATGCAGAAAGACAAACTTAATTGACTATTACGAATTCTCAATCAACAACAATCTTGTCATCCTGAGCGAAACGAAGTGGAGTCGAAGGATCTTCGCAACATCGATATTTCTCTATAAAATATAATGCGTAGATCCTTCGACTTCGCTCCTTTCGTCGCTCCGCTCAGGATGACAGGCACGAAACAAAGAAGAAAGTATGTCTATTATTACAATTAACCAAGGTTCATTGGAATATCTTGTTGCGGAGAATATCCCGGTTGCTCACGGTTTTACCGGCCGTATGGGCGGTGTGAGTGAGGGGTATCTCAGCAGCCTCAACTTGGGTATGCACCGGGGCGACGACCCGGAGAATGTGGCAAAGAACTACGATATCGTCGGAAATGCCCTGGGCTTTTCTCCCAAAAAATTGGTGCTTGCCAACCAAATCCACTCGGATATTGTCCGGGTGGTGACGGAAGAAGACTGCGTAGGCAGCCTGTCCCATCGGGATTACCCGGAATGCGATGCCTTGGTGACCAACACCCCCGGAGTGGCCATCGCTGTTTTCACCGCCGACTGCACCCCCATTTTGTACCACGACCCCGTTACCGGCGCAGTGGGCGCTGCCCACGCAGGCTGGCGGGGTACTGCTGCCGGCATTGCCGCCAATGTGGTGGACACCATGGTTTCGACCTTTGGCTGCAAGCGGTCGGACATCCGGGCGGCCATCGGCCCTAACATCGGCGTCTGCTGCTTTGAGACCCATAACGATGTGCCGGAGGCAATGCTTAACGCTTTGGGCGACGATGCCAAACCTTATATCTTCCCCCAAGGTGAAAAATTCCGGGTGGATTTAAAGGGCATCAATGCCCATTTCCTGCGCCGGGCGGGCGTAGAGAATATTGAAATTGCCAAAGAATGCACTGTCTGCCAGTCCCAGCGCTTTTGGTCCCACCGTGTGACCAAGGGCCAGCGGGGCTCTCAGATCGCTGTGATTATCAGATAAGGAGGAAAACAGATGAAGAGGCTCTTAGCCACGGTTCTGTGCCTGTGTCTTTTGCTCTGCGGCTGTGGAAAGTCCGGGGGCGATGCCTATACCCCCACCGGAGACGGCTTGGACTACGGCCCGGAACACACCGGTCCGCAGACCCCTCCCCAGCAGGAAAGCACCGCAGAAAATTTCAGCCTGCCTTACTACAAGGAAAAGACCCTGAACCCCTACCAATGCAACGATTTTACAAACCGGGCGCTGTTTTCCCTGCTGTATCAAAGTCTGTTTTCCATTGACCGGGAGTACAATGTACGGCCCCAGCTTTGTAAAAATTACACCGTTTCCCAGGATATGAAGACCTATACCTTCACCCTGGAAAATGCCACCTTCTCCGATGGAAAGCCGGTCACTGCTAAGGATGTGGTGGCAAGCTTTGCCGCCGCCAAGGAAAGCGATTACTACAAGGGCCGGTTCTTCCACATCAATGAGATTTCCGTTCAGGGTCAGAGTATCACCATCACCTTAAACGTTCCCTATGAAAACTTACCCATGCTGCTGGACATTCCCATCCTGCCGGAAAGCCAGGTAGGCTCTGAGCGGCCCATCGGCTCCGGCCCTTATGTGCTGCACACCGCCGCCGTGGGCGACAGCCTGCAAAAGCGGGAGAGCTGGTGGTGCAAAGCCACCCTTCCCATCAAGGCCGACACCATTGCCCTGTTCGCTGCCACCAATGCAACGGATATCCGGGATCAGTTCGAGTTTTCCGATCTGACCCTGGCCTGCGCAGATCCGGGCAGTGACCGGTATGTTGACTACCGGTGCGACTATGAGCTTTGGGATGCGGAAAACGGCACATTTTTGTACCTGGCCACCTCCAAAGACAGCGAGGTGTTCCAAAACATCTCTGTCCGTTCTTCTTTGACCTATGCCATTGACCGGGCCACCATCGTCAAGGAGTTTTACCGGGGCTTTGCCGCTGCCGCTACCTTGCCTGCCTCTCCCCGGTCTCCCTATTACAGTGCGGTTTTAGCACAGCGCTACAGCTACGATCCGGGGAAATTCTCCCAGGCCGTGACCATGGCAAACTTCGAACAGACCGAGGTCATCTTCCTGGTAAACAAGGACGACAGCCTGCGGCTGCGGGTTTCCCGGAGCATTCAAAAGATGCTGAAAGACGGAGGTCTGAATGTGACCATGAAGGAGCTTAGCGGCAACAGCTATCTGTATGCGCTTAAGAACCGGCAGTATGACATCTATCTGGGACAGACCCGGCTCTCTCCCAATATGGATCTGTCCGCCTTCTTCCACACCTACGGTGAGCTGAGCTGGGGCGGCGTGAACGATGTGGGCACCTATGCTTTGTGCCTGCAGGCTTTGGAGAACCACGGCAACTACTTCACTCTCCACAAGCAGATAATGGATCAAGGCCTGCTCGTTCCCGTCTTGTTCCGCAATTACGCCATCTTTACCGACCGGGGCGTGATCCCCGATCTGGCGCCCGCCCGGGACAATCTGTTCTACTATTCCACCGGCAAGACCCTGGAAAACGCCAAGCTGGAAACCAAAGAATAACACTTCCCCCCGACGGTTTTCCGTCGGGGGATTGCTTTGCCAAATTTCGGCAAATGGTTGCATTTGGTAAAAGAATATGCTATAATGGCAAAGATTATAATTGCTGATAATATGCGTACCGACAATTCCTTGATATATATAGAAAAATAAGAGAGTAGGTAACTGCTATGAATTGTAAAAAACGCTCTGTTGCCGGCATAAAAGGCTTGATTCGCGGTCTGGAGGGCTTGACGGAAGTTGTAGCTTTGACATTCCTTTACTTCGCCTTCTGGTCGGACGATTACAACGACCTGCATATCCTGTCCGCCTTCGGCGGCTACGGACACTGGATCATTATTGCAATCTATGCCGTGCTGACTCTGGTGATGCTCTCCGCCTTTGACGGACTGCTGTTCGGTTATTTGCGGATATCCGATATGCTTTTGTCCCAGTCGCTGTGTATGCTCATCGTCAACTTCGTCACCTACTGGCAGCTGTGTCTGATCGGCGACGCTCTGTTGCCCGCTCTGCCCATGGTAAAGCTGATGGCTGCCGATATAGTGCTGATCGTAGCCTGCGTGTTCCTGTACACCTGGGTGTACCACAAGATCTATGCCCCCAAGAAGATGGCTATGGTCATCGGCCGCCGGAATGCCATCTCCTTGAAATTCAAAATGGAAACCCGGCCCGACAAATATCACATTGAAAAAATCATCGACGCGGAAGATAATTTTGCCAGCATCTGCATGCAGCTTGCCGGATATGAGTCCGTCATCATCAACGATGTTCCCTCAGAGATCCGCAATCGGATTCTGAAATTCTGCTATGAGCATGAGATCCGCACCTATGTGACCCCCAAGCTTTCCGATATCATTGTCCGCGGCTCTACGGATATCACCCTGTTTGACACCCCCCTGCTTTTGGTGAAGGGCACCGGCCTGACCCCTATGCAGCGGTTTTTCAAGCGGATTTTGGATTTGGCCATCTGCATACCCGCAGCCATCATTGCATCGCCCATTATGCTGGTAACTGCCATTGCTATTAAGTTAGAAGACGGCGGCCCTGTGTTCTTCAAGCAGGCCCGGGCTACCCTCCACGGCGATGTGTTCAACATTCTTAAGTTTCGCAGTATGATCGTGGATGCGGAAAAAGAGGGCCACGCCATCCCCGCCACAGACAAAGACCCCCGCATCACCAAGGTGGGCAATATTATCCGCCCCTGCCGTATTGACGAGCTGCCCCAGCTGCTGAACATCATCAAGGGCGATATGAGCATCGTTGGCCCCCGGCCCGAGCGGGTGGAGCATATGGAAAAGTACTCCGAGGAAATTCCCGAGTTTGTCTACCGCACCAAGGTCAAGGGCGGCCTCACAGGCTATGCCCAGATCTACGGCAAGTATAACACCTCTGCCTACGATAAGCTCCGCCTGGACCTCATGTATATTGAAAACTACTCCATTATTCAGGATCTGAAGCTGATCTTCCTGACCCTGCGGATCCTGTTTAAAAAAGAAAGCACCGAGGGCTTTGACGCCCAAGACGAAAACGCCGCCAAGGAAGAGGATACGGTTGCAATCAGCAAGTAAATCCTTCCCCGGGCGGACGCAAAAAGAGGATGCAAATGCGTAACAAAAAAGTATTGATGTTTGGCCCGTCTTATTTTGGATATGCCGAATGTATCATCGCGCAGATGGAAGCTATGGGCGCGCAAGTAGATTTCTACAACGACCGCCCCAATAACAGCGGCCTTTGCAAGGCATTGGTCCGTTACCAGGTGAAGGCTTATTATCCTACCGTGGTCGCCCATTATACCAATGCGGCAGAGGAAAACAAGGATAAAGACTACGATTTCATCTTCGTGATCAAAAGCGAATGCGTGGATGCAAATATTATGAAAATGCTCCGGGCGCATTTTCCCAAAGCCAAGTGCATTCTCTATATGTGGGACGGTCTGCACAACATCCCCCACGGCACGGAGCGGCTGTGTCTTTATGACCGGGTGCTGACCTTCGACCACGAGGATGCAGAAAAGTACGGCCTTATCCTGCGGCCTTTGTTCTTCCGGAAAGAGTATGCAAAGCCCTCCGCAGAGCCGGACCACTACGATTACGATGTTTCCTTCATCGGCACCGCCCACTCGATCCGTCCCAAGATGGTCAAGGCTGTGGAGGATATCTGCCGGGCCGAGGGCCGTAAGAGCTTTGCGTACCTGTTCCTGCCCAGCAAGCTGGTGTATTTCTACAACAAGCTGTTTAACAAGGCCTACCGCCATATCCGCAAGGGAGATATCCATTTCACCGCCATCAGCGCCGATGAGGTACGCCGGATCTACGATACCAGCCGGTGCATTTTGGATGTGGAGCATATACAGCAGCGGGGGTTGACCATCCGCACCATCGAGATGATCGGTATGGGCAAAAAGCTCATCACCACCAACACCGGCATCAAAAAGTACGATTTCTATAACCCCAAGAACATTCTCATTCTCGACCGGGATAACCCCAAAATTCCCCCGGAATTCTGGGACAGTCCCTATGAGCCCATTCCCCAAGAGGTTATTAACCGATACTCCCTGGAGTCTTTTGTCCGGGAGCTGTTCGAAGTGAAGGAGTAAACCATGAGCAACGTTTTAGTCACCGGCGCCAACGGCTATATCGGCTCCTGCGTAGTGGCCGAACTACAAAAGCGTGGCTACGAGGTCGTGGCCTGCGATATGGACTTTTCCAACCTTCCAGACAATGTGGAAAAGCTGACGGTCAATATTTTTGACCCGGAGGTGGATGTCTACGATCTGGCCGGTCAGCCCGATTGCCTTATCCACCTGGCTTGGCGCAATGGCTTTCAGCACAATGCAGACACCCACCTGCAGGACCTGCCCCACCATTTTGATTTCTTGAAAAAGATGGTGGAAGCCGGCTGCAAGAAGCTGTCCGTCATGGGCAGTATGCACGAGGTGGGCTACTGGGAGGGTGCGATTACTGCAGAATCTGCCACCAATCCTCTGTCCCTTTACGGCATTGCCAAGAACGCCCTTCGGCAGGCTTTGGAGGTCTTTACCAAGGGTAAGGATGTGAGCTTCCACTGGCTCCGGGGCTACTACATTTACGGCAACGATGCCAAGAGCAACTCTGTTTTGGGTAAGATTTTGGCAGCCGACAAAGAAGGCAAGGAGCTGTTCCCCTTCACCTCCGGCAAAAACCTCTATGACTATATCTCTGTACAGGAGCTGGCACGGCAGATTGTGGCTGCCTCCTTGCAGGAAAAATACACCGGCATCATCAACTGCTGCTCCGGTGTTCCCATCAGCCTGGCTGAAATGGCTGAGAAATTCATCCGGGAAAACGGTCTTAAAATCAAGCTCCAGTACGGCGCATTCCCGGACAGACCTTATGACTCTCCCGGTGTATGGGGAGATGCCTCTCTGATTCAGAAAATTTTGGCAGAATGTGAGGAATAAGCTGTGGCCAATCGGTACAGTCCTTCGGAATTTATTAAAAATTGCTGGTCTTTACTTTGCACCAAGCTTTTCTACCGGCCTGCCCGGTTGGTGCGCAGACCTGTATATATCCGGGGCAAGCAGGGTATGGCCTTTGGCCCGGGCTTTACCACCGGCTATCGCTGCCGCTTTGAAATGTTCGGCCGGGGAAAAACCCTGCAAATCGGCAAGAACTGCAAGTTAGGTGACTATGTACATATCACCGCGTCAGAGTCGGTTACTATCGGTGACGATTGCCTGTTTGCCAGCCATATTTTCATCAGCGACACCAACCACGGCACTTTGCAGGATGACCCCACCACCGCTCCGGACAGCCGTCCGCTGACCACCCAGCCTGTTTCCATCGGCAACAAGGTTTGGCTGGGCGAGAATGTTGCGGTGCTGCCCGGCGCCAAGATCGGTGACGGCTGCGTCATCGGCGCCCACGCAGTGGTCAAGGGTGAGATTCCCCCTTACACCATGGCAGTGGGTTCCCCGGCAAAGCCTGTGAAGAAATATAATTTTGAAACCAAAGTATGGGAGCGTTGCTGATATGGCAAGTATTTCCGTAGCCATGGCCGTATACAACGGCGAAACCTACCTTCCCGAGCAGCTGGATTCCATTTTGACCCAGCTGGAGCCCCAGGACGAGATTGTAATTTCTTACGACAAGTCTCACGACGGCACATGGCAGCTGATTCAGTCTTATAAGGAAAAATATCCCCAGGTCCGGGTGCTGGAAAATGTATGCCCCGGCATCAACGGGAATTTCAATAATGCCATTGCCGGCTGTACCGGCGATTACATCTTCATCTGCGACCAGGACGACCGCTGGGCAGCAAAGAAGCGCAGCGCTGTCTTGGAAACCTTTGAGAAAACCGGCGCGGATATGGTGATCCACAATGGTGTCCACATTAACACCCAGGGTGAAACCATTTCTGAGCCTTTCTTTACCCTTTACCGCATCGGTGACGGCAAGCTGAAGAATATTCTAAAGCCCCGTTACAGCGGTTGCTGCACCGCCTTTACCCGGGCTATGGCGCAGAAGATTATGCCCATGCCTATGAACTTAGATGCCTACGACCACTGGATCGGCACTGTGGGTGAATTTATGGGCAAAATCGCTTACGAAGACCGGATCTTGCTCTACCATCGGCTTCACGATAACAATGTCACCCCCGTGAGCACCCGTTCTTGGAAAGTAATCTTGAAAGCAAGATGGACGCTTTTACAGAATCTTCGCCGGCGAATCCGCCGTGAAAGGAGAAAATAATATGTCCTTTGCGGCCGCTGTGGTTATCTATAACACCGCCTGCCAAGACAGTCCTACCTGCCTGGCACTCCGGAAACTCTCCGACATTACCGTTCTCATTTATGACAACAGCACCCGGGATTTTGGAAACCGGGAATACTGTGAGAAATCCGGCTGGGTTTATTTGGGCGGACAGGGCAATTTGGGCCTGTCCAAAGCATACAATGCCTGTATCGACTACTTGAAAGCAAATCCCGAGGCAGATATGCTCTGCCTGTTTGACGACGATACCGATTTAGAGCCTGCTTACTTTACAGCTTTGGAAAAAGCCCGGACGCAGACGGCTGGCCGTATCTTCGTGCCTATGATCTTCGCCGGTGGCTCTTTGATTTCTCCCTGTATTTTGGACTCCGGTCACAAGGTGAGAACATTCGCCAGTGAGGAAGAAGCCAAGGCCTATACCGGTGAAAACTTAAGTGCCATCAATTCCTGTATGGCCATTGACTTAAAAATCTTTGACGATTTCCGTTACGACGAAAATATTTTCTTAGACGGCATAGACCACAATTTTACCCAATCTATGAAAGGCGAAAAGATTCATATTTTGGACTACCGCTGCAACCACGCCTTCTCCGGTGTGGAAACGCCTCCCAAGGCCTCGGCTTTGGTGCGATTCAAGATTTATGCCAAGGATTACGCTTATATCCTGCGGGATAACAAGGCCGCCTATTACCGTTTGGTTGGCAAACGGGCATTGCGGCTGACAGCCCGGTACAAGACTCTTGCCTTTTTGAAGGCAATGCGATAAAGATTGTGAGGACCAATATGGAGCGAAAGGAACTGCTGAAACACTTACCCAGCCTGCTAATCGGCGCCATCGCCCTGCTGCTGTGCGCTGTGGTAAACCCCATAAACCACTACGCCTGCGCGCTGATGCTGATGGTTTGCGCAGTTGCGCTGTATTTTTACACCGCGTTTATCCCCGGGAAGCGCAACTGGTGGGATATCCGGGCGCTCTTTTCCGCTGTTTGGCTGTTCACCATCGGCCTTGCCTGCCTGCGGCTGACGGATTATCAGCGACCCTGGGAAAAAGCCACTTGGCTGCTGCTGGCTGCAAGCTATGCTTTGTTCTATGCAGGCGCTACCTTCGGTATCCGACTTGGTCAAAAATGCCATACCCGGTACAAATCCGGCATCTCTATTAAGAATATTTCCTTCCGCCTGCAGGGTCAGCGGCTGTTTTGGATCTGCTTCGGCGTGACCGTTTTCTGCATTTGCTGCTTTGCCGCCAACATCGCTCTGCGTGGATATATCCCTTACTTTGCAAGATCCGGTGATACCTATGTGGGCTTTTACAGCAAGTTTTACATCTTCTGCACCGCCGGAACCGGCATCTCGGGCCTGAGCTACTACACCTTGAAGACCCAAAAGCTTGCTACTTGGCAGAAGCTCTTCCTGTGGTTCAGCATCGTGTATTCCACCTTCCTGTACCCCATGCTGGTGGTATCAAGAGGTATGTTCTTAACTGCCGCCCTTTCTCTGACCACAGTGGTATTCTACTTAAACAAGCGGCGGTTCCTGCTTTTGGTGCTGAGTATTGCCGTCATCGGCGCTTTCTATATGGAAGGCACTAAGGCCCGGGGCTATTCCGAGGATCAGCTGAACGCTTTCTTTGAGCCCTCTGTCATTGCTCCCGACAAGGAAGATTCCGACAGCACCGATCCCTCCGCTCCCGGCGAAACCCCGGAGGAAACCCCCAACGAAAATCCCGGCTTCCAGCTGTCCGGCTCTGCCGCCTTTATCTACTCCTATCTCACCGTCAGCCACGATAATTTCAACGAGGCTGTCCGCACGGTAGATACCTACACCTACGGCCTGCGACAATTGCTTCCTTTCAATGTGATTCTGCGCATCGGCGCTATTGATAAGACCGTTGAAGAAGCGGGCCACAATTTTGTCCGCCCCCATCTGAACACAACCAACTTAGTTGGCGAAGCTTATTACGATTTCGGCGCCATCGGCGTGATTGCGCTGATGCTCCTGTGGGCAATTGCCTTTGGTATGATCCAAGGTGTTGCGCTAGCGTCTGACGGTCCTTTCGGCCTGATGGCTTTGGGCAATACCATGACCCCGGTAGTGCTTTGCTTCTTTGAATCCTGGATGAGTATTTTCTCCCACTGGATGCACTGGGGCTTTGTGCTGATCCTGTTCCTGATTGCAACTGTTACCAAAAATCATAAAGACAAAGGAGATTTCTGATGAAAGGTATCATTTTGGCCGGTGGCTCCGGCACCCGTCTGTATCCTTTGACCCTCGTCACCTCCAAGCAGCTGCTGCCGGTGTATGACAAGCCCATGATCTACTACCCCATGTCCACACTAATGCTGGCCGGCATCAAGGACATTCTCATCATCTCCACCCCCACCGACACCCCCCGTTTCCAGGCCCTTTTGGGTGACGGCAGCCGCTACGGTGTGAACCTGAGCTATGCGGTGCAGCCCTCTCCCGACGGCTTGGCGCAGGCCTTTATCATCGGCGAGGAGTTTGCCGGCGACGAGCCCTGCGCTATGGTTCTGGGCGATAACATCTTCTACGGCAACGGCTTTTCCGCCATTTTGGCCCGGGCCTGCGAAAATGCAGAGAACGGCCGTGCAACCGTCTTCGGCTACCATGTCCACGATCCCGAGCGGTTCGGCGTGGTGGAATTTGACGATGCAGGCCGCGCCATTTCCATTGAGGAAAAGCCCGCGCAGCCTAAGTCCAATTACGCTGTCACCGGCCTGTACTTCTACCCCAAGGGTGTGGCCGCCAAGGCTAAGCAGGTCAAGCCCTCCAAGCGGGGTGAACTGGAGATCACCACCTTAAACGAAATGTATCTGCAGGAAGGCACTCTGAGTGTGGAACTGCTGGGTCGCGGCTTTGCCTGGCTGGACACCGGCACATTCAAGAGCCTTTTGGAGGCTGCTGAGTTTGTGGAAATGAACCAAAGCCGGCAGAATGTGCAGATCTCCGCACCCGAGGAGATCGCTTATGTAAAGGGCTGGATCAACAGAGACCAGCTTCTGAAGGCTGCCGAGGCCTACGGCAAATCCCCCTACGGCGACCACCTGCGCCGTGTGGCAGACGACAAGCACCGTTTTATTCATAAACACTAAGGAGAGAGAACTATGACGATTATTGTTACCGGCGGCGCCGGCTTTATCGGCAGTAATTTCATTTTTCATATGCTGGGCAAGTATCCCGACTACCGGATCATCTGCCTGGACAAGCTGACCTATGCAGGCAACTTAAGCACCCTGGCCGGTGTGATGGATAACCCCAACTTCCGCTTTGTGAAGCTGGATATCTGCGACCGGGCCGGTGTTTACAAGCTGTTCGAGGAAGAAAAGCCCGATGTGGTGGTGAATTTTGCCGCAGAGAGCCATGTGGACCGCTCCATTGAGAATCCCGAGGTGTTCCTGCAGACCAATATTCTGGGTACTCAGGTGCTGATGGATGCTTGCCGGAAGTACGGCATCACCCGTTACCACCAGGTCTCCACCGACGAGGTCTACGGTGACCTGCCTCTGGACCGTCCCGACCTGTTCTTCACCGAGGAGACCCCCATTCACACCTCCTCTCCCTATTCTTCTTCCAAGGCAGGCGCAGACCTGCTGGTGCTGGCCTATCACCGCACCTTCGGTTTGCCTGTGACCATTTCCCGCTGTTCCAATAACTACGGCCCCTATCACTTCCCCGAGAAGCTGATTCCGCTGATGATCGCCAACGCTCTGAACGACAAGCCCCTGCCCGTGTACGGTGAGGGTCTGAATGTCCGGGACTGGCTGTATGTGGAAGACCACTGCAAGGCCATCGATCTGATTATCCACAAGGGCCGTGTGGGCGAGGTGTACAACATCGGCGGCCACAACGAGATGAAGAACATCGACATTGTCAAGATCATCTGCAAGGCTTTGGGCAAGCCCGAGAGCCTCATTACCTATGTGGCTGACCGGAAGGGCCACGATATGCGTTACGCCATCGACCCCACCAAGATTCATACCGAGCTGGGCTGGCTGCCGGAAACCAAGTTTGCTGACGGCATTCAGAATACCATCCAGTGGTACTTGGACAACAAGCAGTGGTGGGAGACCATCATCTCCGGTGAGTATCAGAACTACTACGAAAAGATGTACGGCAACCGCTAAACTAACGCTGTCATCCTGAGCGAAACGAAGTGAAGTCGAAGGATCTACGCGCCTTCGGCACAGCTCGGCATCTGTTCAGCGAGAAGATTCTTCGACTCGCTATGCTCGCTCAGAATGACAGGATTTAAGGAGTTCCTATGAAAGTATTTGTAACCGGTGTGGCCGGGCAGTTGGGCCACGATGTGGTGAACGAGCTGATTTCCCGTGGCCACCAGGCCATCGGCAGCGACTTAGCCCCCCAATACAGTGGCATCGCTGACGGCAGTCCTGTCACCGCCTGCCCCTATGTGAGCCTGGACATCACCGATAAAGCCGCTGTTAATAAAGCCCTGTCGGTCATCGCTCCGGATGCGGTGGTGCATTGCGCCGCCTGGACCGCAGTGGATTTGGCTGAAGAAGCAGACAAGCAAGCCTTAGTCCGCGCCATCAATGTGGATGGCACACAAAATATCGCTGATGCCTGCGAGGCGCTGGATTGCAAAATGCTCTACATCTCCACCGACTATGTGTTCGATGGACAGGGCGAAACCCCTTGGCAGGCGGATTGCAAGGACAATAAGCCCCTCAATGTGTACGGACAGACCAAGCTGGAAGGCGAGTTGGCCGTTTCCCAAACTGTGGAAAAGCACTTTATTGTGCGTACGGCTTGGGTATTTGGTCTGAACGGCAAGAACTTCATTAAGACCATGCTGAACGTGGGCAAAAACCACGACACCGTCCGGGTGGTCTGCGATCAGATTGGCACGCCCACCTACACCTATGACCTTTCCCGGCTATTGGTGGATATGCTGGAAAGTGAAAAGTACGGCTACTACCACGCCACCAACGAGGGCGGCTACATCAGCTGGTACGATTTCACCTGCGAGATTTTCCGCCAGGCAGGCTACACCACCAAGGTCGTGCCTGTCACCACCGAAGAATACGGTCTATCCAAGGCCACCCGGCCCTATAACAGCCGGCTGGACAAATCCAAATTGACCGAAATGGGCTTTAAGCCCCTGCCCACCTGGCAGGATGCTTTAGCTCGCTACCTGAAGGAGATGGCATAATGGGACAGATCACTGTAGAAAAAAATGTAGGCGGTATTGACGGCCTCTGCGTTATCACCCCCGCCGTCCACGGCGACAACCGGGGCTACTTTATGGAGACCTACAGCCTGCGGGATATGCAAGAAGCAGGCATCCATATTGATTTTGTGCAGGACAACCAGTCCATGTCCGTAAAGGGCGTGCTGAGAGGCCTCCACTTCCAGAAGAATTTCCCCCAGACCAAGCTGGTGCGGGTGATTCAAGGTTCTGTGTTTGATGTGGCTGTGGATCTGCGTCCCGGCTCGAAAACCTACGGCAAATGGTACGGCGTGGAGCTGACCGCAGAAAACAAAAAGCAGTTCCTCATTCCCCGGGGCTTTGCCCACGGTTTTTTGGTGCTGAGTGACACTGCCGAGTTCTGCTACAAATGTGATGACTTCTACCACGCCAATGACGAGGGCGGCTTGGCCTGGAACGACCCTGCCATCGGCATCACCTGGCCGGAAGTTGTCGGTGAATATAAGGGCAGTGCTTCCGCTGAGGGATACACTCTCGCCGACGGCACCCCCCTCAATTTAAGCGAAAAAGATCAAAAATGGTTGGGTATTTCCCAGATTTAAGGTGAAACTATGTCAGAAAGCAAGGCGCTGCGCTCCGGAGTTGGTTACACCCTTGGTAACATTCTTATCAAGGGCATCAATTTCCTGACGCTGCCCATTTTCAGCCGACTCCTCTCCCCGGAGGAGTTTGGTGTTTATAATGTATTTGCGTCCTACGATATGATACTGTTCGTGCTCATTGGCCTGGCCCTGCACACCAGTATCCAAAGCGCAAATTTGGAGTTCCGGGGCAAAATCAACAGCTACACCTCCTCCATCAGTCTGATTTATATTCTCAACGGACTGGTGGCCCTTGTTGTGGCTATTTTGTTCCGCCATGCGCTGGGACAGGTTCTATCCCTGCCCCCCGCATCCCTTACCATGCTGGTGCTGGGCAGCTTTTCCACGGCAGTGATCCAGCTATACAACACCCGCATCAGCCTGGACTATTCCTATAAAAAATATCTGCTGGTTTCCGCCTGCAGTTCCATATTGAATATCACCCTTTCTTTGGCGCTGATTCTAACGGCATTTTCCGAAAACCGGGCTATGGGCCGGATCATCGGCGCATCTGTGCCGGCATTCCTCATTTCTGTAGTGCTGCTGCTTTCCTTCTTCCGGAAGGAAAAGCCCCGTTTTTCCAAGACCTATTGGAAGTTCGGCATCAAATACAGCCTGCCCATCGTGCCCCACGGCATTTCCCAAATGCTGCTGAATCAATGCGATCGGATTATGATCAGCAAAATGGTCAGCGATGCTGCCGCCGGTATTTACAGCCTGGCCGGCAATATCAAGCTGATTTTGGTGATCATCACCGAGTCCGTCACCACCGCCTGGACCACCTGGTTCTATTCCCAAATGGACAAGGGCGAAAAGATCGCCATTCAAAAGCGGGCAACCCAACTGCTTTTGCTGTTCTTCGCCCTGACCACGGGCCTTATGGCACTGTCGCCGGAGCTGGTGCAGCTGCTGGGCGGTGCCCAGTACACCCAGGGCAAATATGTGGCAATTCCTCTGGTGCTGGATGCCTTTGCGCTGTTCCTTTATAATTTGGTCGTCCCCGCCCAGTACTATGCAAAAAAGACCACCTACATCATGTACGGCACTATGGCCGCCGCTGTGGTAAACATCGTTCTGAACTATGTGTTTATCAAGCTTTATGGCTTTGTGGCTGCGGCATACACCACCTTGGCATCTTATTTGCTGTTTGCGGCGGTGCATTATTTCATCTCCGGAAAGCTATTAAAGTTCTTCGTTGTGCCCCCCAGCCGGATGCTGGGTGTCTGCGCCGCTGTGGCTGCGATGGCCGCCTGGCAACTGCTGTTTGTTGACAGTATCCTGCTGCGCTGGGGCGTATGCGCTGTGACTGTCATTCCCGCGGCTCTTTATTTGCTGCGCCAAATGCGCAAAGACAAGGTTGCCGCATAAGGCCGCCCCAAATATACAAATTTCCAAAAATTTTATACATTTTATACATCGAAAAGCAGGGCTGATAACCCTGCTTTTCTGCGTATGTGATAGAAAAACACCCTATTTTTGTGCATTATAAACAAAGCGCACTTGGTATTTTCGGCAACTTTTGGAATGTAAATAGTGAATATAGGCTTGCATATTTATTCAAGCTGTGATACAATCTTGCCATAACATAAATTACACGGGCTATTCCCGCGGATACTAGGAGGAAACAAACATGGATAAGAAAGACATCAAGAAGATTGTTTTGGCCTACTCCGGCGGCCTGGACACTTCCATCATTATTCCTTGGCTGAAGGAAAACTACAACGATCCTTACATCATCGCCGTGGCCGGTAATGTTGGCCAGGCCGACGAGCTGGAAGGCCTGGAAGAGAAGGCTTACAAGACCGGCGCGCACAAGTTCTACGCTGCTGACCTGAGCGAGGCTATGGTCGACGAGATCATCATTCCCTCCATGCAGGCTGGCTGTATCTACGAAGAGTATCTGATGGGTACTGCTTTCGCCCGCCCCATCATTGCCAAGGCCCTGGTGGAGATCGCCAAGGCTGAGGGCGCTGACGCTATCTGCCACGGCTGCACCGGTAAGGGCAACGACCAGGTTCGTTTCGAGCTGGCCATCAAGCGCTTCGCACCCGATATGAAGATCATCGCTCCCTGGCGTGAGTGGGATATCAAGTCCCGTGAAGAAGAGATCGACTACGCCGAGGCTCACAACGTGCCTCTGAAGATCAACCGTGAGACCAACTACTCTAAGGACAAGAACCTGTGGCACCTGAGCCACGAGGGCCTGGACCTGGAAGATCCCTGGAACGAGCCTCAGTACGAGAAGCCCGGCTTCCTGGAGATGACCATCTCCCCCATGCTGGCTCCCGACGAACCCACCTATGTAACCATCGACTTTGAAAAGGGCGTTCCCGTTGCTCTGGACGGCAAGAAGATGACCGCTACCGAGATGATCTGGGCACTGAACGAGATCGGCGGCAAGAACGGCATCGGTCTTTTGGACATCGTGGAGAACCGTCTGGTCGGTATGAAGTGCAGAGGCGTCTACGAGACTCCCGGCGGCACCATCTTGTACAAGGCTCACAGAGTTCTGGAGACCATTTGTCTTGACAAGATGACCGCTCACAAGAAGCAGGAGCTGAGCGTTTGCTTTGCTGAGCTTCTCTACAACGGTCAGTGGTACACCCCCCTGCGTGAGGCTCTGTCCGCTTTCGTGACCGAGACCCAAAAGACTGTTACCGGCACTGTCCGGCTGAAGCTGTACAAGGGTAATATGATCAACGCAGGCGTGAAGAGTCCCTTCTCCCTGTACTCCGAGGACATCTGCACCTTCGGTGAGAGTGACTACGATCAGTCCAACGCCACCGGCTTCATTAACCTGTGGGGCCTGCCCACCCAGACTCAGGCTCTCATGGAACAGGGTAAGCTGAACAATGGCTAAGATGTGGGAAGGCCGGTTCAGCAAGGCGCTGGACCAACAGGCCGACGATTTTAACTCATCCATTCACTTTGACTGCCGGATGTTCCGGCAGGATATCAAGGGCTCTATGGCCCACGCGGCAATGCTTGCCGCCCAGGGTATCATTCCCGCCGCCGATGTGGACATCATCATCGCGGAGCTTTCCAAGATCTTGGCAGACTTGGAAAGCGGCAAGCTGGCCATTGATATGACCGCGGAAGATATCCATATGTTTGTAGAGGCGGAGCTCACCAAACGCATTGGCGACATTGGCAAAAAGCTCCACACCGCCCGCAGCCGCAACGACCAGGTTGCCCTGGACATCAGGCTGTACTTAAAAGAAGAGGCAGCCGGCATTGTGGCAATGCTGAAGGGTCTGCTGGAGGACATTCTCTTCCAGGCCCAGCAGCATAAAAACACCATTATGCCCGGTTACACCCACCTGCAAAGAGCCCAGCCCATTACCTTTGCCCACCATCTGTTGGCTTACGCAATGATGTTCTCCCGGGACATAGGGCGTATTGAAGATGCGGTGAAGCGAATGAACTATTCGCCCTTGGGCTCTTGTGCGCTGGCTGGTACTACCTATCCCACCAACCGGGAAATGGTAGCCCAAAAGCTGGGCTTCGACGGCATTACCCTCAACAGCATCGACGGCGTGTCCGACCGTGACTTCTGCGTGGAGCTGCTGAGCGCCTTTGCCACGGTGATGATGCACTTGTCCCGTTTCTCCGAGGAGGTTATCCTCTGGGCAAGCTGGGAATTCAAGTTCATCGAGCTGGATGACAGCTACACCACCGGATCGAGCATTATGCCCCAGAAGAAGAACCCTGATATCGCCGAATTGGTGCGAGGCAAAACGGGCCGCGTCTACGGCGATCTCATGGGAATGCTCACAGTACTGAAGGGCCTGCCCCTGGCATATAACAAGGATATGCAGGAGGATAAGGAGTCTATCTTTGACGCCATCGACACCGTCAAGCAGTGCTTAACCGTATTCCCGCCCATGATCCGCACCATGAAGGCACTGCCCGAGAATATGCTCCGGGCCGCACAGAAGGGCTTCATCAACGCCACCGACTTGGCTGATTACCTCACCAAGAAGGGCGAACCCTTCCGCAGCGCATACAAGGCCACCGGTCAGATCGTGGCCTACTGTATTGCAAATAACAAGGTACTGGAAGAAATGACCATCGCAGAATACAAAGCATTCGACACCCAGTTTGAAAACGATGTTTTTGAAGCCATCGACCTGCGACGATGTGTGGAAAGCAGAATCTCCGCCGGCGGCACCAACCAGGCTTCCGCCGACGAACAAATAAAGTACATTCAAGCTTATGTAAAGTAAAAAATTCTGTCATTCTGAGCGAAGGGCTTTAGCCCGTAGTCGAAGAATCTACGCATTATTGATAGTGCCAAGATCCTTCGTGTCGCTGACGCTCCCTCAGGATGACAAGGTTTTTAATTAACAAACAATTTTAGGAGGAAAACCAAAATGAAAAAGTTTATTGCATTGACCCTGGCACTGGTACTGTGCCTGTCCCTGTTCGCAGCTTGCGGCGCTAAGGAAGAAGCCGGCGCTAAGATCGTCGCCCAGAAGGGTACTACCAGCTTTATGTATGCTGAAAAGCTGGCCAACACCAAGACCACCACCTACGACACCTTCGCACTGGCTGCAAAGGATATGATCAACGGCAACGCTGATTATCTGTTCGTCGACAAGACCACCGCTAAGTCCCTGGCTAAGGAAATCGAGGGTCTGAAGATCATCGAGATCGCTCTGTCCAGCGAGAACTACGGCATCGGCATCGACAAGAATCAGGCTGACCTGAAGACCAAGATCGACGATATTCTGAAGAACAAGGCCGCTGAGATCGACGCTATCAAGGAAAAGTACATGAACGGCGAAGAGGATAAGTATGTTGGCGTGACCTCCGGCACCAAGGACGGCAGCAAGGCAGATAAGCAGCTGGTTGTTGCTACCAACGCTGAGTTCGCTCCCTGGGAGTACAAGGAAGGCAATCAGTTCTACGGCATCGACATGGAGATCGCTAAGCTGTTCGCTGACGAGCTGGGTATGGAGCTGGTTATCGACGATATGGAGTTCGACGCTGTTGTAGGCGCTGTTGGCAAGCAGAATGTTGACATCGCTATGTCCGGTATCACCATCACCACCGAGCGTCTGGGCGTTATCAACTTCTCCGAGCCCTACTACACCGAGTCCATCGTCTGCGTTGTTCCCGCTGCCAACACCGAGCTGGATTCTGCCGGCACTGTTGTTGATATGCTGAACGTCATCTGCGCAAAGTAATTTAAGTAAATCAGAAAAGGTAAGGTGAAGGCTTAGTCGAAGCGCTAAGCCTTCACTTTGGTTAAAAATATGACTATAACTCAAATGTGGAATGAATTTATCAAGCAGTTCATCACCCTAAAGGGATATGAAAATGTGGTGAACGGCTTGTGGATTACCGTGCAGATCGCCGTTTTCGGCTTGCTGATCGGTATCCTCATCGGTACCCTCATCGCTGTGGTGCGGGTAATGCCCAAGTATAAGAGGCTCCCCAGAATCCTGGACAAGATCTGCGTATGCTATATCGAACTCTTCCGGGGCACACCTATGGTGGTGCAGCTGCTGATTGGCTACTGGGTGCTGCTGCCCGCATTGGGTATCACCGTTGACTCCGGTGTTCCGGTGGCAATCGTGGTGTTCGGTCTGAACAGCGGCGCTTATGTCAGCGAAATTATGCGTGGCGGTATCCAATCCGTGGACCCCGGCCAGATGGAAGCCGGTCGGGCCCTGGGTTTGACCTATGCCACCACCATGCTGAAAATTGTTGTGCCCCAGGCCATCAAGAACATCCTGCCCACCCTGGGCAACGAGTTCATCGTGCTGATCAAGGAAACCTCCATCGTCAGCTTTATCGCGGTGACCGACCTTTACAAATCCTTCAAGCAGCTGGGTGATCCCACCTACGATTACACCATGCCCTATCTGATGCTGGCACTGACCTACTTGGTTATGGTGCTGCTGATTTCCTGGGGTGTCAGAGTGCTGGAAGCAAAAATGAAGAAGAGTGAAAGATAATATGGAAAAACAGTTACTATTGTCAGTTAGAAATCTGACCAAGAAATTCGGCGACATACAAGTCCTCAAGGGCATCGATTTGGATGTTTACGAGGGTGATGTGGTGGCTATCATCGGGCCTTCCGGCTGCGGCAAGTCCACATTCCTGCGTTGCGTCAACTGCCTGGAAGATCCCTCCGGCGGCTCTATTATGTTCGACGGCGAGGACCTGGCAGATATGAAGGTGGACATCAATATCCACCGGCAAAAGATTGGTATGGTGTTCCAGCAGTTTAACCTGTTCAATAACCTGTGCGTGCTGGACAACATCACCCTTGCGCCTGTTACCATCGCCAAGAAGAATAAAAAGGCCTTGCGGGCCCAAGGCAAGACTGTTGCCGATGTAAAAGCGGAGGCCGAAAAGCGGGCTATGGAGCTGCTGAAGGCCATCGGCCTTGAGGACAAGGCTGCCGCCTATCCTTCTCAGATCTCCGGTGGTCAGAAGCAGCGTGTGGCCATCGTCCGGGCATTAGCTATGAATCCCAAGGTCATTCTCTTTGACGAGCCTACCTCCGCCCTGGACCCGGAAATGGTCGGCGAAGTGCTGGATGTTATGAAGGCTCTGGCAAAGCAGGGTATGACCATGGTTGTGGTCACCCACGAAATGGGCTTTGCCCGCGAGGTCTCCAACCGGGTGATCTTCATTGACGAAGGCGTCATTGCCGAGAAAAACACCCCCACTGAGTTCTTTGGCAACCCCCAAAGCGAGCGTCTGAAATCCTTCCTGGCTAAGGTATTATAAGGAGATTTGAAGATGAAAGGCAGAAATTTTCTGAAGCTGCTGGACTACACCCCGGCAGAAATTATGCACCTGATCGATTTGGCTGCTGACCTGAAAGCCAAGAAAAAGGCCGGCATTCCCCACAAAATGTGCGAGGGCAAGAATATCGTTCTCCTGTTTGAAAAGGACTCCACCCGTACACGCTGCGCCTTTGAGGTTGCCGGTGCGGACTTGGGTATGTCCGTGACCTATTTAGGACCTTCCGGCTCTCAGATGGGCAAGAAGGAATCCATCGCCGACACCGCCCGGGTGCTGGGCCGTATGTACGACGGTATTGAGTACCGGGGCTACGGCCAGGAGATCGTGGAGGAGCTGGCAAAGCACGCAGGCGTGCCCGTTTGGAACGGCCTGACCAACGAGTTCCACCCCACTCAGATTTTGGCGGATATGCTCACCATCCGGGAGCGTTTTGGCTACTTGAAAGGCATCAATTTTGTGTATATGGGTGATGCCCGGTACAATATGGGTAACTCCCTGATGGTTGGCTGCGCCAAGCTGGGTCTCAATTTCACCGCCTGCTGCCCCGAAAAGTATTTCCCCAGCAAGGAACTGATTGCCACCTGCCAAGCCATTGCCGAGGAAACCGGCGCGATTTTGCGTTTTGAGACCGATTCCGCCATCGCCGCGAAGGATGCCGATGTGATCTACACCGATGTTTGGGTGTCTATGGGCGAGCCTGCCGAGGTTTGGGCAGAGCGGATCGAAGAACTTTCCCCCTACCGGGTGACCCAGGAGCTGATGGACATTGCAGGTCCTCAGTGCAAATTTATGCACTGCCTGCCCGCTTTCCACGACCTGAACACCAAGATCGGCAAGGAAATGGGTGAGCAGTTCGGCATCGACTGCATGGAAGTCACCGACGAGGTGTTTGAAGGCCCGCAGTCCATTGTCTTCGACGAGGCTGAGAACCGGATGCACACCATCAAGGCCGTTATGGCTGCAACATTGTAATAAAAAAGGGAACGGCTTGGCCGTTCCTTTTTTAGCTTTCCATCTGCTTGCCTAAGAAGCCGGCAATGGTCTGGGTGATCTTCTGATCAGCCTCGGTGACCGGAGCGCTGTCTTCTCCCATCAGCAGCATCACACAGCCCATGAGGTCTCCCTGGCTGAGAATGGGTGATGCCGCCCCCAGAGAGTACTTGTCCGTGTTGTCCGTGGGACGAACCACAGGCTCGCCGGGGTTGTAGCGGTAGTGGGTGCGCTGCTCCATCAGCTTTTCCAGCTCCTGAGAGTTGGGCTTATCCATGAGCTCCCGCTTGGGTGCGCCGGACAAAGCGATGATGCTGTCCCGGTCCGCCACAGCGGCAATGCGCCCGGTGCTGTCACCGATGGACTCGCAGATCTGTGTGGCAAAATCCTGCAGATCGCTCATAGGGGAATACTTCCGGAAGATCACACCCCCGTCCTTTTCGGTGTAAATCTCAAGGGGATCACCCTCACGGATGCGAAGGGTTCTTCTGATTTCTTTGGGAATCACAATACGCCCTAAATCGTCCACTCTTCTGACAATGCCAGTTGCTTTCATATATCTTTCTCCTTTTACGATACTTTACGGCACCACCGCACCTCGTTGTCATTGCGAGGAGCGTAGCGACGTGGCAATCTCAAGTGAGCAGTTGGTTTTGGAGATTGCCACACCAGTGTGCGCACTGGTTCGCAATGACAGTGGTAGTCGATACCTGCCTACAATAATTTTACAAATTACGCTGTTAGTATCTGTAAACTCACGGAGATTATACCGCAAGATTTACTTTTTCAAATCGCTGTGATATGATAAATAAAAAGGCGGTGAAAATATGAGACAACCTGAAGACCAACATTTTTGTCCGTTATTTAATCGTAACATCTATTGGGGCGGTCCTGGCGGATGTTACGAAGTACAAGAGGTTCGCGAAGATAGTATGGATATGGAACTAATGCCACAATCATTCGATATTAAACAAGCAGACAAACATTGTGAAGATTGCCAATGGTACAATGTTTCTAAGCAGAAATAGAAATAACGGAGTGAAATATCACTCCGTTATTATTCTTTGTGCAAGGCTATGTATTGCCAAACAAAACTTGTCGATTGGTGTCAATGTTGTATGAGAGGGGTCGCCCTCACGGATGCGGAGAGTTCTCCGAATTTCTTTGGGAATCACAATACGCCCGAGGTCATCCACCCGACGGACGATTCCTGTTGCGGTGCCCGGTGCTCTCCTTGCCGACGGCGCGGCTGCGTCGCTCACCGACCGCGGCCACTCGCTCAAGTCGCTCCTCCCGCCACCGGCGGCGCTCCCATCGCTCCCCAGTAGCTTTCATATATCTTTCTCCTTTTCGCATTTGTAGGGGGCGGCGCCTCGACGCCCCGCAAGGACATCTTCCGTAAACGCTGGGCGGGCTGTCGTGGGCGCCAGCCCCTGCAATAATTTTACAAATTACCTTTCGTATCTGTCAAGCAAGATAAGATCATACCGCCTAAAAGAAAACCTCCTCTGTTCATTATCGCAGAGGAGGTTTTCATACATTATTCAGATAAATAAATTCACCAGATAGTAAAGGGTTGGAATGGTGATCACGGACAGCACGGTAGTGCCCAGGGTGAAGATCACCGCGTTCTGGGTATCGCCGCCGAACTCATCGGCAAAGGTAGCCGAAAGGCCTGCGGTAGGCATAGAGAATGCCACGAACATGCCCAGAATCAGCTCCGTAGCAGGCAGATTCCCAAAAATCGGCTTAAGGGCAATCATAGCCGCCGTAATCACCACCGGGAACAGCACCAGCTTCAGGAAAGAAACATAGTAGAGCTTTCCGGAGCTGAACAAGGTTCTAAATGAGATCGCGCCCAGCTTCATACCGATGATGGTCATGGAGATGGGGGTCACGATGGAGCCAAAATGGTCGGAGAATTTCCCCACCTCGGGAACGGCCTTGCCCACGCCCAGCAGATTGCAGATACAGCCCAGCACGAATGCCACCAGCACCGGGTTGAGGAAAGCTTTCTTCACGCTGATATTCTTCTTATCGCCGGTAGCCAAATAAGCGCCCAAAGTGTACATCAGCACATTGTTGATAATATTCAGCACGATGAGCACAGTGAACACCGGGGAATCGCCGCCGAACACCGCAACTGCCAAAGGAATGCCCAAAAAGCCGTTGTTGGCAAACACAGCGCAAAAACGCATCATACCCTTGGTCTTTTGGTTCTTCTCCATATTCACCAAAGGTGCAGAAACAAAGAACATACCCAAAACCACCACCATACCGATGAGGGCCACCACCCCCAGCATCAGCAGAGAATCCCCGTCAAAGGTCAGATTCTTCACCACACCGGAGAAAATCATAAAGGGCAGCGCTAAGTACATAAGAAGCTTCGAGAGCACCCCGGACTGCTCGGGCTTTAACAGCTTGGTCTTTACCAAAACAAAGCCGGGAATCGCCAGGGCAACGAACATCAGGACGTTCCGCAGCATAATCATTAATTCTTCCATCGTTTGCCTCCGTAGGTTTATAGTGCCTTTCATTATACACCTGTTTCCGCGGGATAGCAAGCAAAACAACCAGGATATCCAAGTGGGATATCCCGGTTATTGGTGCCGCTGTCCTGTTGCGGTACCCAGCAATAGCGTCGCCCGGCAAAGCGGGCTCGCTATTCGCTGACCGCGGCCACTCGCTCGCCTCCTTCCTCCCGCCACTGGCGGCAGTCGGCTCGCTCCCCGGAATCTCACCTCCGGTTCGATTCCGAGCAATACAAAATTATCCCATATCCCCGGTTGGGGATATGGGATAATTGGTGCCGCTGACCGGAATCGAACCGGTACGGATTTTACTCCGAGGGATTTTAAGTCCCTTGTGTCTACCTATTCCACCACAGCGGCAAGTATATAATGCAAAATTCAAAATGATAAATGCAAAATGTAGGTATTACCTTCGGTAATAATTTTAATAAGTCGGCTTTGCCGACACCTCAATTTTGCACTTTGCATTTTACGTTTTGCATTCGGTGCTTGCAACGCAAGTGCCGTTATAGTAGCACATTTTTAGGTGGCAGTCAAGTTTTCCGGTAAATTTTCAAAAAACAGTTGTAACTTTGACTAAAATGATGTAAAATAATATAGCTGAAAAACTGCAAACTTATACCCATCGATTTTGGAGGACATATATCATGGAAAAGAAACCCATTGTTTTGGTCATTATGGACGGCGTCGGCAAGGGCGACGGCGGCAGCGGCGATGCTGTGGCTGTGGCCAAGACCCCCACCCTGGACCATCTGTTTGCCACCTGCCCCTACACCTGGCTGAAGGCCCACGGTACTGCCGTCGGTCTGCCCTCTGACGAGGATATGGGCAACTCCGAGGTTGGCCACAATGCCCTCGGCTGCGGTCAGGTCTACTCCCAGGGCGCAAAGCTGGTTGGCGAGTCCATCGAAAACGGCGCCCTGTTCGCAAGCGCCACCTGGAAGGAACTGGTTGCCAACGCAAACGGCAAGGCTCTGCATTTCCTGGGCCTGCTGTCCGACGGCAATGTGCATTCTAACATCCATCACCTGATTGCCCTGCTGAAGCAGGCAAAGGCCGCGGGTGTGAAGAAGGCTTACTGCCACATTCTGCTGGACGGCCGTGATGTGCCTGCCACCTCCGCACTGGAATATGTAGGCATGCTGGAGGACACCTTAAAGGAACTGAATACCGACGGCTGCGACTATGCCATTGCTTCCGGCGGCGGCCGTATGCAGGTCACTATGGACCGCTACGAGGCCAACTGGGGTATGGTGGAAGCCGGCTGGAGAACCCACGTACAGGGTCTGGGCCGTCAGTTTGCATCTGCCGCCGAGGCTATTGAGACCTACCGGGCTGAGACCGGCTGCATTGACCAGGACCTGCCCGCCTTCGTGGTAGCACGAAACGGCGAGCCCGTTGCCAAGATTGCAAACGGCGACAGCGTGATTCTGTTCAACTTCCGCGGTGACCGGGCACAGGAGATCTCCCTTGCCTTCGACCGCAAGGACTTTGATAAGTTCGACCGCCCCGGCTACACCGGTGTGAAATTTGCCGGTATGCTCCAGTACGATGCCGACCTGAACATCCCCGAAAACTACCTGCTGCAGCCCCCCGTTATCAAGAACACCCTCACCGAGGTGCTGTGTGAGGCCGGTGTTACCGAGTACGCTGTATCCGAGACCCAGAAGTACGGCCACGTGACATATTTCTGGAACGGCAACCGCTCCGGTAAGGTAAACGAAGAGCTGGAAACCTATGAGGAGATCCCCTCCGATGTGATCCCCTTCGAGCAGGCTCCCGCTATGAAGTCCAAGGAAATCACCGAGAAGATGGTCGCCGCCATTGAATCCGGCAAGTACAGGTTTATCCGCTGTAACTTCCCCAACGGCGATATGGTGGGTCACACCGGCGTGATGGAAGCTGTCATCACCGCTATGGAGTGCGTGGACCAGGGTCTTGCGGCCATTCTGGAGGCTGCTGATAAGTGCGGTTACACCGTGCTCATCACCGCCGACCACGGCAATGCCGACCAGATGACCGAGACCAAGAAGGGCAAGACTTCCGTCCGTACCGCCCACTCTCTGAACCCCGTTCCCTTCATCATCTACGACAAGGACAACACCTACACTGTAAAGGACGGCGAATTTGGCCTTGCCAATGTAGCACCCACCGTGGTCAAGATGCTGGGCCTCACCGCTCCTTCCTGCTGGGAAGAAAGTGTTATCTGAAACCGCTTCATATAGGAGGAAAATATTATGATCCATCATAGCAACGAAAACGGTTCTGTTATTGTCAGCGCAGGCGTATATACGGATATAGCGGGCACTGCCGCCATTAACTGTATGAGCGTCAAGGGTATGGTGGCCCGGTCCGTTTCCGACGGCCTGTATCACCTGCTGCGCCGGGAATCTATGGGTAAGGGCGTCAAGGTGGAATTCCACAAAGACGGCGCTATCTCCATTGACCTGCACATTATGGTGGGCGACGGTGTGAACCTGTCCGCTGTGGGCAAGTCCATTATCGACGAGGTCCGCTATATGGTCTCCAATACCACCGGCACCGAGGTCCGGGGTGTGAATGTGTATATCGACGCCATCAAGCTGGAAAAGCACAAGTAAGATAGAAAGAATATCCCCCTTAGGAGGTAATCAACATTGATGCAGACAATGAACGGCGCCGATTTTTCCCGGCTGATGCTCAGCGCCGCCGCCGCTATTGAAATTAACAAACAGAAATTAAATGAACTGAATGTGTTCCCTGTGCCCGACGGTGACACAGGTACCAATATGTCCATGACCATCAACGCTGCCGCTGCAGATCTGCGGAAGCTGGCCGATCCCAGCCTGGAAAAGGCTTCTGCCGCCACCGCTTCTGCTATGCTCCGGGGCGCCCGTGGTAACTCCGGTGTTATCCTGTCCCTGCTGATGCGGGGTATGTCCCGGAAGCTGAAGGGTGCGGAAGACTGCGATGGCACCCTGTGGGCCAAGGCTCTGCAGGAAGGCGTGGACGCTGCCTACAAGGCTGTTATGAAGCCCGCCGAAGGCACGATCCTCACCGTGGCAAGACTGGCTGCCGCCAAGGCTGCCTCTGTTGCCAAGAAGAACAACAATCTGGAGTTTGTCCACAAGGCCGCCTTGGAAGAGGCTAAGGTCGCCCTTGCCAACACCACTGAGCAGAACCCGGTCCTGAAGAAGGCCGGCGTGGTGGATGCAGGCGGACAGGGTTGGGTGTTCGCATTGGAGGGAATGCTCTGCGCTATGCAGGGCAAGGATATTCAGCCCCCCACCGGCGCTGAGACCCAGACCGCTACCGAGGCTACTTTCTCTGATTTTAACACCGAAGACATCACCTTCACCTACTGCACCGAGTTCATCATTTCCCGGGAGAACAACTTAGACCCCGAGAAGCTCCGTGATTTCCTCAGCAGCTTGGGCGACAGCCTGGTTTTGGTAGACGACGATGAGATCATCAAGGTCCACGTCCACACCAACGACCCCGGCAAGGCCCTCCACGAAGCTATGGACTACGGCTCCTTTGTCACCGTGAAGATTGAAAATATGCGCCTGCAGCACTCTGAAAAGGTGCTCAGCGAACAGGCTGCTGCCCCGGCAGAACCTGCCATCGCCGCTCCGGAAAAGCCTTTGGGCGTGGTATCCGTATGCGCCGGCGAGGGCTTGGCCAATGTGTTCCGCGATTTGGGTGTGGACGGCATCATCTCCGGCGGTCAGACCATGAACCCCAGCACCCAGGACATTCTGGAGGCTGTGAACAAAGTCCCCGCAGAAACCGTTTTCGTGCTGCCCAATAACAAGAACATCATTATGGCTGCCGAGCAGGTGAATGAGCTGACCGAGAAGAACGTGGTGGTTATCCCCAGTAAGACCGTTCCCCAGGGCATTACCGCCATGCTTGGTTTCAATCCCGAGGGCACTGTGGAGGAAAACACCGAGGCGCTGAACGAGGCTCTGCCCATGGTTGACACCATGCAGATCACCTACGCCGCCCGGAACTCCGATTTCGACGGCTATGACATCCACGAGGGTGACTATCTGGCTATTTATGGCTCTGCCCTGTTTGGCACTGACACAGATGTGACCGTACTGCTTAAGTCCCTGGCTGAAAAGGTCAAGGAAGAGGGCAAGGAATATATCACCATCTACTACGGCGAGGACATCACCCAGGAGCAGGCCCAGGTGGCCGCAGATATCTTTACGGAAATCTGCACCGATGCGGATGTGAATCTCCTCTCCGGCGGTCAGCCTGTATATTATTATCTGATTTCCGCAGAATAACAAGGAAGGCTCGCTGCAAAAACGTAGTGAGCCTTTCTTTGATTTGTTGGGGGGTATTTTATGAAGAAACTGCTTTCCAATTTCATAGGTAAATTTGTCCGTTTGGCGCGACATTTGTCCCGGCAGAACATTCGCTCCCATGCCGCTGCTGCAGGATACTTTATCGTGCTGTCGGTCTTCCCCCTGCTGGTGATGATTTTGGCGCTGCTACGCTACACCGGCCTGGAAGTGGAGACCCTTTCGGATTTCGTGGGCAATTTCCTGCCGGATGCGCTGGCCCCCTACATCAAACGGCTGATTGAAGGCGCTTACCGGAACACCTCCGGCACTGTGGTCTCTGTGTCTGCCGTTACCGGTCTTTGGTCTGCCAGCCAGGGTGTGCACTGCCTGCTAAACGGCCTCAACGCCATCTACAAAGCGCCGGAAACCCGGAGCTATATTCGCACCCGCCTGCTAAGCGTTTTCTACACTGTCCTGTTTATTGTTCTGCTGTTTGCCACATTGGTGCTGAACGTGTTCGGCGCAACGCTCCTGCGGAATCTCCATTTTGAGAACATCACCTTGCTGCAATTTTTGTGGGATTTGGTGCATCAGCGGTTCATTCTGATGATGCTGCTGCAAACCGGTCTGTTTTCCGCCATGTATATGGCCCTGCCCAACCGGCGCATCTCCTTCCGGGCGGCTCTACCCGGCGCGCTGCTGGCATCGGCGGGCTGGCTGGCATTTTCCAGCCTGTACTCTGTCTATGTGCGGCATTTTGCCGCCTATGCCAATATTTACGGCTCGGTGTATATGGTCGCGCTTAGTATGCTGTGGCTGTATTTCTGCCTTTCCATTGTGTTCTGCGGCGGCGCTCTGAACCACTATTTGGCCACGGAAACGAACTTCTCTAAAGGAGAATAATTATGGGTATCAAGACCAAAATTCGCAGTTTCCTCTACCGCAAACAGGGCAAAGCCTACTTTTGGAAGCTGCGGCAAACCGGCAAAACCAGCCCCTCCCCTTTGACCCGGTGGTACTGCCGCAACCAATATCAAAAGCTGATGAACAGGAACTGCGCGGACATTTCCTTTGGCTGCCAAATGGACGGCATACCCACTTTTCCTCACGGTTTTTCCGGTATTTTCGTGTCAGAGGGGGCAAAAATCGGCAAAAACTGCGTGATTTTCCACCAGGTGACCATCGGCTCTAATACCCTCCCCGGCTCTGCCGGACAGGGTTTTCCCACCCTGGGGGACAATGTGTATATCGGCTGCGGCGCCAAAATTATAGGCAATGTGAAAATCGGCAACAATGTGCGCATCGGCGCAAACTGTGTAGTGACCCGGGATGTGCCGGATAATGCCACGGTGGTTTTGGAAAAGCCCCGGGTAATTGTACGAGAAGCTCCCCAGGAAAACCCCTTTGTAAGCTTTGAAGAAATGACAAGCTTCCGCAAAAAGGAGAATATATAGATGAAACGCGTTTTATGTCTTTGCTTGGTCTTCGCGTGCCTTATTTCTTTGGCCCTCACCGGGTGCAGCCATGACCCCGATGCCGCGCCTATGGCATCTTCCCGGCAAGCCAAGAAACTAACAATAGAAAAGACAGCCTCTGCCGGCGGCGCTATCACCGCCCATCCCGGCGGCAGAATTACATACACCATTTCCATCACCAACAACAACAAAAGGGCAGTAGCCGTGAAGGTCACCGACACCCTGCCGGAGAACACCGTCTTCGTATCCGGCTGCGACAAGGTAGACGGCAACACCCTTTCCTGGAAGGTTAAGAAAATCGAGCCCGGTCAGACGGAGAAAGTCACCTACACCGTCAAGCCCAACTACACCGTAAAGCAGGTGCGGGAAGCCAAGGAAGACATCATTCTGAAGAACACTCCCGCCAAGGTGATGAAGATTGAAGTGCCCGCCCCTGCCAAGGATATCTATGTGCTGGAAACCTTCAATTCTACCGATATCCGCCGGATGGAAATGGCCATTGATTCTCTGGTGACTGCCAATCTTACCGCCAAAAATTCCGCCAACAAGCCCTTCAGCGAATTGAACCTGCTGACTATGATGTACTATGTGGGCTTCACCTGCGGTACCAATTTCGGCACTTCCGAGCTGGAGCAGATCCTGGGCATGATCTATGACAAAGGCACAACCACTCCCGGCAGCGGCGGCACTTCCGCCGGTGTGGAGGAAGTGGTGGAAACCGCCCAAAACCTTTTGGCCCGCGTGGTTCCCACCCTCTATGGCGGCACAAATGTTCCCGCTGAAAAGGATAAACTGTTCCGTGGTAATCGCGCCACAGAAGTGACCATCGCCGACCTGATCTCCGGTGATGTGATTGTGGCAGAAAAGGCCGGAGAACACAAGCTCTACATCGTGGACGGCAAGAATCTTGTACACTTGGGCAAGACCTCTGTCACCCGGCAGATCGATCCTACCACTGTCCTGCCCGGTCTGCCCCAGTCCGACCGGTATGTGGTGATTCGCCCCTCCATCAATATGAATGTAAACCTCTCTTTAAACGAGGACGAGTACTTTAACGATGCCGACAAGGACGGCTATACCGACCTGGAAAAAGCTCTCGTCGCTACTGCGGAAAGTTATCTCCTCCGGGGTGACCGGGCCCAGTACACCGATGACAATGCCGGCAAGAGCCTTTACCGCTGGGAGTCCGGTGTCCGTCAGCCCGAGGACTACACCGTAGACCAGTACGGCTATACCAATTGCGCCGCCTTTACCTATGATGTCCACTGGACTACCTATGGTTATGCCCCCAAATCTTACAACAGCAAGGGCAATTCCATCACCTTGAACACCACCGCCAACCTGGCGGCCTCTGCCGCCCGGGGCTGGAACGAGGAGACCCTCACCGGCGCCAACAAGTCCACCGTCTTCCACTACTCCCCCGAGGCCAATGTAAGTGATGCCGAAAAGGAAGAGAAAACCAAGCAGATCTGCTCTTTACTGCGTCCCGGTGATATCATCTGCATCCGCAGAACCACCGGATCAGGCCACGCAATGCTGTATGTGGGTAACGGTTTAATTATCCACAGCTCCGGCTCCAACTACAGCAATGCCAACAAGACCGACACCCACGAGGCCACCATTCGCTTCCGGGCTGTGATGGATCTGTTTGATGAATCCATTGCCGGCAAGACCAGCTATGTGTTTAACTTAAAGAGCTTCTCCATTGTCCGTCCCCAGAACAACACCACCGCCAAGGTCACCGAGAATGCCGCCAACCGGGTAGAGCATATGCAGGGCATCGTTGCCGAGAAAATTAGCTCCACCGCCATGGGCAAGACCGTGAACTGCGGTGATACCGTCACCTACACCTTCTATATTTTCAACACCACCAAGCAGGAAAAGCAGGTGGTCATCAAAGACGAGCTGTCCAGGTTCACCACCTTCGTAACTGCAACCGATGGCGGTAACTGCACCGACAATGTGATCTCCTGGGATCTGAAGATCCCCGCAGACACCCGGATCCCTGTTTCCTACACCGTGAGAATCAAGGACGATGTGGCCGCCAATGTGAAGATCGACGGTGCAAAGGCCACTGTGAACGGTGTGCTCCACAAATGCTATGATGCCGTGGTGGGCAACACCCTTACCACCCAGGAGCAGACCAAGCTCAAAGAAACTGTCGACACCTTGACCAAGGCCAATCCCGGCCTGGCTGACATAGCTCTGGCAAACCGGATCTACAAGACTGCCTTTGGTGTGAACAACATTTTCGGCAGTGATGTAAAGAAACTGTCCGACCTGGTAAACGGCAACGGCACCAACAATGTTGGCATCTTCAACGATTCTGCCAACTACTCCGATCCCGCCATTGTGGTACTGACAGACAGCAACAAATCCAATGCCTGCCAAATGGTAGCCCCCGGTCTCTTCGGCGGACACGATGTGTACACCAGCACCCGATCTGCCGATCCCTTCTACCGATATCTGGACCTGGCAGACAATCCCCTGCGCAGCCGGTACTTCTGGGAGAAGGATCTGGTTGTGGGCGACCTGCTGGTGATGCAGGGTGAGGAAACCGAAGTCCTGTACATTTACACCGGCAATAACACCTTTGTCAGCCTGAATGCCGACACTATTCTACAAGACCAAAGTGTTACAGACCTGTTCGGTTACGCTCCCTCCACCGATTGGCTCTACACCGCTGTGCTGCGGCCCTCCCTGGTGCTGGATATCCAGGAAAAATAAGAAAAACCCACCCAAAAGGGTGGGTTTTTTATACCTTAAAACGGTTAAAGTAATCATAAAGGGGAATGAGCTTTTCTAAGAATTCTCCTGCCCGCTGGCCCAACTCCGGGCCGAAAATATCCGGACAGATCGGCTCGTCCACAGAACAGGCAATGTATTTCCTCCAGGCAAAATAGGGGGCAAGCTCCGGGCTGGGCGCTTCCTTGGGCCGCTTGTAAGTTTCCGCCGTAATGGGTACGCCGGTGGCCTTTTTGGTGTCTTTGATCAGCTTTAAAAACGCCCGCGGCCGGGCGGCAATATCCTTGCGGATCTCCTCTAAGGTGCTGACCCGGGGACTGAGGAAAATAAAGCCGTAGCTGACGCCCTCCGGGGTGATCTCAAAATACAGACAGGGATTCTCCGCCCACCACTCTACGTCCTGCCGAATGCAGATCCACAGGCTCTCCTTGTAAGGCAGCGGATGGTGCATCCGGGCATCCCGGTAGATGCGGCTGACCTTCAAGAGATTGCCGGGCTTGTCCAAAAACGGCTGGAATAAGTCCTTGCCCAAAGCCTTCATAGGCTCATAGAGGTAGTTTACATAATCTTTCTTGTGCTCCAGGAACCACTCCCGGTTGTTGTTCATCCGGATGCCCCACAGAAAATCCACGGTCTCCGGTGTAAAACCTTCAAACATCGTTTTTTCTCCTTTTTACCCCGTCATTCCGAGGCACGAAGTGCCGTGGCGCCCTGAGCGTAGCGAAGAAGTGCCCTTGGGGTGGAATCCGTTCTCTTTTTGGGTATTACGGATTGCCACGGCTTGCAAGCAAGCCTCGCAATGACGGAGAGTTTTATAGGTTAATGGGCGCCGGACAGGGGGCGCATAACGCTGTATACATCGAAGCGGGTATCGTGGAGCTCCGTAAGGAACACCAAATTGATGGCAGGGTCTGCCACTCCGCTGTTTGCCGCCACCTGGGCCGCCTGGGCCGCATCCTTGCCGGTGATGTACAAACGGCTGCGGCCGGTGGGGGGTGTAAAGTCCTCGGTCTTCACAAAGGACAGAGCAAACCGATTGGTAGCGCACACCTTCATCAGCTCATTGGCTGCAGTGGTCAGCAGTTCCTTCCGGTCGCCGTCTACCTTGATTTTATCGGTGTTCTGGGGGAAACAGAAGTCGTCCAAGACCACCTCGTCAAAGCCCAAATTCCGCAGTTCGACAATGATTTGGGTCAAGAAAGACAATGTGCCTTGGCTGGCAGGATTCAGCCAGTAGCATCCGTCATCGTCCTGGTACAGATAGCCGCCGGAGCTGTGAGGCACACCGTCGGGCACATGGTTTAAGCCGTAGGTGTAATCCCGCAGGGCGGGGAACTTGGCGATGGCATAGATATTCTGTTTTTTCAGCCAGGCCAGCAGCTCGTCCATCTTCTGCACATCCACCTGGTTACTCCGGGTATCGCTGACCGCGGAGGAATAGTAAAACGCGCCCTGAATGCTCTTCACATCGATCATCACCGGTGTACCGGAGGGCAACGCCTGGATCTGTGCTTTCACCACGTCCAAATTGGAGAGGTCGCCCGGCTCCACATAGTAGCCCACCATCTGCTTTAATTCTGCAGCCTCTAAATCCGACGCGCCGCTGTCATAGCGGATGGACACATCCGGTTCGTCGGGCTTTTGGGCGGCCTGTCCGTCAGACAGGGGGGGCAGTTCAAAATTAAGGATTGCGTGTCCGTCGGCAGTATACATCACATACCGCTGCGCCCAAATATACCAGCAAGTCCCCGCCACAAGGGCAAGCACCAAAACCGGCAACAACGCCATACCTATACGCTTTAGCACCCGTTTGGTGCGGTAGGGAATGTTCATAGGGTTCTCCTTTTTGCGCTGACACAGCGCCATTCTTCTTTGGCCTTTGTGGCAGTGACGGCAATGCCGGCCTGCTCCAAGGCAGTGACCACATCAGAAAGTCTTGTATCCAAAATACCGGAGCAAATGAGCGTGGTGTTCTCTCCCAAAAACCGGGGCAGCACCGGGGCAAGGCCGATGATCACATCGGCAACGATGTTCACCAGCACCACATCATACTTCCCGGCAGAAAGCTTGTCCATCAAAGCCTTATCCGCAACCACATTGCCGGTGAGGGCAGTAAATGCCGGTGCGGAAAAGCCATTGTAGGCCGCGTTTTCCCGGGCAATGTCCTCGGCCTTGGGGTCGATGTCCACGCCGATGGCGCTTTTTGCACCTAAGCGCAGAGCGGTAATGGACAAAATGCCACTGCCGCTGCCCAAGTCCAGGCAGGCTGCGCCGGGTTTTACCACGGCTTCCATAGTTTCCACCACCATTTGGGTGGAGGGGTGGGCGCCTGTACCGAAGGTCAGTCCGGGATCCAAAATCACCGGCAGGCGGCCGTCGGTTTCGTCGGCTCTCCAGTAGGGCAGGACAATGAGCTTTTCACCGATGGGCTGGGGGGGATAATTGTCCTTCCAGCTTTCCTCCCAGTTTTCCTCAGCAAGAGCCTTGGCCGTCAGCTTCAGTTCTCCCAATTCGCCCCCACGGAGCTTTTCCAAAAGGGCTTCCAGCCGGGAAAGGCCGGCCTTGTCCGTATCCTCTAAGTACAGCTTGATGCAGGAAAGGCCTTGCAGCTTTTCCTGCAATTCCTCGTCAATATAATCCCAGCAAGCCCGGTTCTCCTCCAAAAAGGCCTCAAACTCCCCTTGGTCTTCAATGATCAGGTCGCTGAAGCCACCGGCGGTGAGGGCACTGGCAGTCTTCTCCGCCTTGCCGGGCAAGGTATCAATTGTCAGTTCCAAATATGCCATAGTTTTCTCTCCACTGTTGTCATCCTGAGCGACCAACGGGAGTCGAAGGATCTTCGCAGTGCGTAGATTATTCGGCGCGCTGCGCTTGCTCAGAATGACAAGTACTGTGCTGTTTTTTACTATTTTATCGTAAAACGCGAAAAATAACAACCACCCAAAATGTAAAATTTTCACCCGGGGCTTTCCATATCCGCAAAAATGGTATATAATTAAGGAACATTATCCTTAGGAGGCACTATGATCCAAACGATTCATCTGCTGCCGGGGGTCACACTGCGGTGTTTTCCCGACAGCCGTTTCAAGCAGGAGGGGCTGAGCCTGCAATTTGTCCGCCCCATGTGTAAAGAAGAAGCCGCCCTCAATGCGCTGCTGCCTGCGGTGTTGCTCCGTGGCTGTGAGACTGCCCCGGACCTGCGGGCCATCACGCTCCGTTTAGATGACCTCTACGGCGCTGCGGTGGGCGCCCAGCTGCGCCGGGTGGGCGACTACCAGGCCACGGGCCTCAGCTGCAGCTTTATGCGGGAAGAATATGCTCTGCCCGGGGAGCAGGTGTTTGCGCCGATGCTCCGATTCTTGGAAGAATTGCTCTTCCGACCGGTGCTGGAAAACGGGGTATTTTGCCCGGAATATGTGGAGAGCGAAAAGCGGAATCTCACCGCCGCCATTGCCGCCCAGCGCAACGACAAGCGTGCCTATGCCAATGCCCAGATGATAAAGCGGATGTGCAAGGGCGATTCCTTCGGTGTTCCCCGCCTTGGCGAAAAAGAGGATGTGGAGGCCATCACCCCGGAGAGCCTTTACACCCATTACCGGAAAGTCCTGCGGGAAAGCCCTGTGAATTTGTTTTATGTGGGCGCGGCTGACCCGGAAAAATTAGCTGACCTTTTGCGGCCTATTTTTGAAAAATTAGAAAGAGACCCCATCACGCTGCCGGACCAAACCGCCTTTCACGATTTGGGCGGCTGCCGGGAAACGGAAGTGATGGATGTGGCGCAAGGCAAGCTGTGTATGGGCTTTACCACCCCCGTCACCTTGCGGGATAAAGATTTTGTGGCTATGCAGCTGTTTAACACGGTGTTCGGCAGCGGTATGGTCAGCAAGCTCTTTATGAAGATTCGTGAGGAGATGTCCTTGTGCTATGACATCCACTCCTCCTACCACGGCAGCAAGGGCATCGTCACTGTGTCCGCCGGCATCGATTGCAATATAGACGGCAAGGTGGAAGAAGAAATTCTTCGCCAGCTGAAGGCCTGTCAAGAGGGCCAAATCACCGAAACCGAACTGAAAGCCGCCAAGGAGGCTCTGCTCAATCAGCTGCGCAGCACCCACGATTCCCCCGGCGCTATCGAGGGCTACTATGCGGTTGCGGCGCTGAGCGGTATGCAGCTGACCCCGGAAGATTACAGCCGGGCAGTGGAAAAAGCAACTGCCGAAGATGTGGCCAATGCCGCCAAAACCTTGCAATTACACACAGTTTATTTCTTAAGGGGGGAAGTCTGATGGAAAAGAAATTCTACCCCCAGGTGGGCGAGACCCTTTACAAAGCGACACTCCCCAGCGGATTAAAAATGGTAGTCCTGCCCCGACCCGGCTTTGCCAAAAAGCTGTGCTATCTGGTGACGGACTACGGCGCGATCCACCGGGATTTCACTATGGACGGAATCGAATATTCCGCCCCCGCCGGCGTTGCTCACTACTTAGAGCACAAGCTTTTCGATATGCCCGGACGGGATATCACCGGGGAATTTGCCACCTTGGGCGCAAGCCCCAACGCCTTCACCAGCTACGATATGACCGCCTATTATTTCTCCTGTACGGAGAATTTCCGGGAAAACTTAAATCTTTTGCTGGAATTTGTCACCACCCCCTATTTTACCGAGGAAAGCGTTGCCAAGGAACAGGGCATCATAGGCCAGGAGATCGATATGAACCTGGACAACCCTGACAGCCGGCTCTTTGACCTTTTGATGGAAGAAATGTATGGGGTCCACCCCATTAACACCCCCATTTTGGGCACCCGGGAGTCCATTGCCAAAATCACCCCTCAGGTCTTAACCGATTGCCACCGGGCATTTTATAAGCCGGACAATATGTTCCTGTGCGTGGTGGGCGATGTAGACCCGGAGGAAGTTGCCCAGTTGGCAGAGGCCCGTTTTGCGGAACTGCCCAACCCGGTGGTTACCGCCCCCCGGGAATGGGCCGAGCCCATGGAAACCACCCAAAAGGAAGTCACCACCCAGATGGAGGTGGCGATGCCCATGTTCCAGTTGGGCTTTAAGGCCGAGGCCCTGCCCAACGGAATTGAGGGTGTGAAAGGTGAGATCATTGGCGATTTGGCGGCAGAGGCGCTGTTTGGCGAGTCTTCCCAGCTGTATCTGAAGCTGTACGAGGAGGGGCTCATCGATGCCTCCTTCGGCGGCGGCTTCGAGGCAGTGGAGGGTATGGCACTGCTCACCGCGTCCGGTGACAGCGAAAATCCCCAGGCGGTGCGGGATGCTATCTTGGCAGAGGCCAAGCGCTTGGTAGCCGAGGGCATTTCCGAACCGGACTTCCTGCGTATGCAGCGCAGCGCATTGGGCCGACGGATCCGAGGTCTTGACAGTTTTGAGTCCACCTGTTTTCGGCTCTGCGCCTATCATTTCTCTAAATTTGACTATTTTGAGATCCCCGCGGTTTACCGGCAGGTAACACCTGCGGATCTGACCCAATTCTTACAAAGAGTGGTCACGGAAGACAGAATGTGTATGGCTGTGATCGCCCCTAAGGAGGTTTCTTAATGGAATGGATCAAAGCATCTTCTCCCATTGCATTTCCCGGTCTGGGTTTTGAGATCAATCCCCCCACAGGCTTTACTGTGGGCAGTTTTGAGGTGATGTTCTACGGTCTGATCATCGGCTTGGGCCTGGTGCTGTGCTGCATTTACGGCCTGCGCCGGGGCAAGGATTTTGGCCTCACCCAGGACGATATCTTAGACGGCGCCCTGTGGATCATTCCCTTTGCCATCGTCTGCGCCCGGCTTTATTACTGCGCCTTCTACTGGGAGCAGGGCGGCTACGGCAAAAACCCCATCAGCATTCTTTACATTTGGGAGGGCGGCCTGGCTATTTACGGCGGTGTTATCGGCGCGGCCATCGGCATTGTGGTCTACTGTCTGATTAAAAAAATTCCCATCACCACCTGCTTGGACATCACCTTTGTCACCTTCCCCATCGGACAGGCCATTGGCCGTTGGGGCAATTTCTTCAACCGGGAGGCCTTTGGCGACCAGACCGACAGCTTCCTGCGGATGGGTCTGAAACTGACAGAGGACGGACGCGCATCTTCCGAGATGTTCTATTACCACCCCACATTCCTCTATGAATCCCTGTGGAATGCTTTGGGCTTTGTGCTGCTGCATTTTCTCTCCAAAAAGCGGAAATACGAGGGGCAGATGGCGCTGTGCTATGCGCTGTGGTACGGCTTTGGCCGGACTATGATCGAAGGTCTGCGGACGGACAGCCTGATGTGGGGTCCTTTCCGGGTCAGCCAGCTGCTGGCAGCGGTGAGCGCCATTGCAGCCGCTTGGATTCTCATTTGGCAGATGTTCCGCCCCCACGATCCTGCAAAGCTCTATGTGAATCGGGTCGCCGCCAAAAAGGCCGCCGAAGCCGCTGTCATCGCGCAGACCGCAGACGAAGAAACCCACGAAGAAGCCCTCGAGGAAGACTCCACCGAGGAAGACGCTGACAATTAACAATTGTACCTCCCAAACCCACCATCCTGTCATCCTGAGCGACTGAAAGGAGCCGAAGGATCTTCGCACCAAATTGTTGCTTAACGACATTGATATTTCGTAGATTCTTCGACTCGCTGCGCTTCGCTCAGAATGACAAGGGTTTTCCGGTTCGTATAAAAAAGCACCGCCGTAGCGGTGCTTTTTTTCTTATCCTATCGGTTCAAAATCGGCAGCGCCGTGCTTGCACAGGGGGCAAACCAGATCCTCGGGAAGCTCGCTACCCTCATAGACCCAGCCGCAGATCTTGCACACAAAGCCCTTCTTCTCGGTTTCGGGCTTGGGCTTTACGAAGTTTTGGTAGTAGGTGTAGGACATTGTCTCCACCTTGCTCAGATTCGCGCACTGCACAACATCGCAGATGAACATAATGTGGGTACCCAAATCCATCTGACCCGTGACCTTGCAGGAAATGAATGCGTTGGAATACTTGTCTAAGAACAGCAGGCCGTTGGCGGCGCGCTGGGTATGCTTAAAGTCTGCGAACTTATCCACTTCCCGACCGGACTGAAAACCAAATCGCTGGAACAGCTTGAAGGGGGCTTCCTGGGACAGGGTGGAAACATTCAGCTTGCCGGTCTTGGCGATAACCTCGCAGGAGTAGTTGAGCTTGTTAATGGTAACAGCCACCCGGTTGGGGGTGTTGGTGACCTGGGTGACGGTGTTGACGATGAGGCCGTTGTCCTTCTTCCCGTCGTTGCTGGTTACCACGTACAGGCCGTAGCCGATATTAAACAGCGCGGTTGCGTCCACAAAATCCTCCTGCACTTCCACAGGATTATAAGATGCAGCCAGCTCCTCAGCCAGCTTCACCACCTGCTCGGTAGACTCCTTATTCAGCGCGGACATTATGGTTACATTGTTCTCGGTGTAGGTAATATCCTTGGAGTCGGCCAGCTTGCCCTTCATCACCTTGATGGCGGTGGGAGCCCAGGAGCCGTTTTCGATCATACCTACGGTACGGTTCTGGAAATTCCGCTCAGTGAGCTTATCCAGATAGGTCCGCATATAGGGGAAGACATCTGCATTGTAGGTGGTGGTAGCCAGCACCAGCTTATCATAGCGGAAGGCATCGGAAACCGCCAAAGCCATATCACACCGGGCCAGGTCGTGGACGATCACATTGGGCACATCTCTTGCCCGGAGTTCTCTTGCCAAAATCTCCACAGCCTCCTTGGTGTGGCCGTAAATAGAGGTGTAGGCAATAACAACACCCTCGGTTTCGGGGGTGTAGGAAGACCACAGGTCATAAAGCTTAATGTAGTGACCCAGATTCTCCGTCAGCACAGGGCCGTGGAGGGGGCAGATGATCTGAATGTCCAGGGTCGCAGCAACTTTCAGAATGTTCTGCACCTGCTTGCCGTACTTACCAACGATGCCGATAAAGTAGCGGCGGGCTTCGTCATCCCAATCTTCCGTCACATCCAAAGCGCCGAACTTGCCGAAGCCGTCAGCGGAGAACAGTACCTTATCGAAGCTGTCATAGGTCATCATAACCTCGGGCCAGTGGACCATGGGGGCAAAGGCGAAGGTGAGGGTGTGCTGACCCAATGAAAGTGTGTCGAGGTTCTCCACAGTGAGGGTATTTGCCATTTTCAGCTTGGGGAAGAACTGACCGATCATCTTAAAGGTCTTCACATTGGCCACCACAGTAACTTCCGGATATGTATTGACAAAAGCCTCAACGGATGCGGCGTGATCCGGCTCCATATGCTGGACAACCAAGTAGTCAGGCTGACGGCCGGACAGAGCCTTTTCAATATTTTTCAGCCACTCAGCAGTTTTAGACTGGTCGATGGTGTCCATAACGGCCACCTTCTCGTCCAAAATCACATAAGAATTGTAGGCCATACCGTTGGGCACAACATACTGGCCCTCGAACAGATCCACTTCGTGGTCATTGGCGCCTACATACAAAATGGTATCGGTAACTTTTTTCAGCATAGACTTTCCTCCTGTTGTTTTAGGTCACTTTGCCGCACCCACCTTGTCATTCCGAGGGAGCAACGCGACCGTGGGAATCTCCGGGTACAATCTTTATCACTGCGAAGCATTTCGTTAGTTGCTACCGGGAGATTGCCACGCCCCTTGCGGGGCTCGCAATGACAAAGAAGGGAATACCTCGTCTTTCGATAGTACTATCATAACAAATATTTTCCACTTTGTCAATATAAGAATGATTCTTATTCTCAAAAATTTCTTGACAAAAATCCCCTCTTGCGTATACAATACATACAGAAGGAGGTATTGCCATGGAACTTGTACTTCTCACAGCCCTGGGCGTAGGCGGCGCAACCGTCTTTGGCACAGCCCTTGGCTTTCTCTTTAAGAATATTTCCCACAAATTCAGTGATATCATTCTGTCCTTTGCCGCAGGCGTGATGCTGGCGGCGGCAGTGATGGGTCTTGTACTGCCCTCGTTGGAGTACGGCGGAGAGTTCGGCCTTGTGTACACCATCTTGGGCGTGTTTGCCGGCGCGGTGTGTGTGAACCTGTTTGATAAATTAGTCCCCCACCTGCACCGGCTCAGCGGCGTGGACCAGGAATCCCACCCCAGCGAAACCCAAAAGCTCAACAAGGTTCTGCTGTTCGTCACCGCCATCGCCATTCATAACCTGCCCGAGGGTATCGCCGCAGGCGTTGGCTTTGGCTCCGGCAACAATACAGAAGCCCTTACCGTGGCAGGTGGCATTGCCCTGCAGAACATCCCCGAGGGTATGGTCATCGTCGGGCCTATGCTGGCAGCGGGTATGAAGCCCGGCCGCACCTTTCTCATCGCAGCCGCCACAGGCATTGTGGAGGTGCTGGGAACACTCTTAGGCTTCTTCGCAGTCACGGTTTCGGCAGCGATCCTTCCCTTTGCCCTGGCCTTTGCCGGCGGCACCATGCTCTACGTCATCAGCGACGAAATGATCCCCGAGACTCACGCCCACGGCAGCGAGCGGGGCGCGACCTATTCTTTGCTGGTTGGCTTCTGCCTGATGCTGGTATTCGATGTACTATTGGGATAATTTATAAAACGCAAAAACCCTGTCATTCTGAGCGAAGTGACGAAGGAACGGAGTCGAAGAATCTACGCACTTTCGTTAACTTCTAAGCAACGATGCGGTGCGAAGATCCTTCGACGCGCTACGCTTGCTCAGGATGACAGGATTTTTAATTTTATTGCAATTTACTTCTTCTGCGGCGGCGCTGGGCACCGGAGGGTCTTTTTACTTCCGGGTCTGCCTTTTCTGCCCGCCTTGCGTAGGCCTCAGCGGCTTCAGAGGTGGCTTCATAGGTGAGCCGGCTCACCCGCACCTTGCCGTCGGGCTGGTCGGACAGGCGAATGCGGATGAGGAATTTTCCGTGTTCCGGACACTCCGCCAAATCCATATACCGCCGTCCCGGCTGGGCAAACCACCGGGTACCGGTCATTTGTGCCGAGCAGGTGGGGCATTTGTTTTCCGGGCCATCCATAGCCGCCAAAGCTGCCTGCTTGTCGGCATAGTCATAGAACACCTTGCGGCCGATACAGCCGGGGAGCTCTGCCCCGTGGAAACCGTTTTCGTGGCTCTTCACAGCCTGTCCGTACTCCATAACGCCCTTGGTCAAATCCAATTTGGCGCAAATGAGCGCAGTGTGATAAGCATCCCCCAACGCATCGTGGGCAGGCCGGGTGGCCTCGATTGAGAAGATCTCCATAGCGGTTTTTAAGGCCTTCTGAGAGGACGAGCCATCGGTCTGGGCATTGAAGATCATCTGGGCATTGTACCAGCGATTGACCCAGCTTTCGTCAATGCCGTAAAGCCTCAGATTCTCCCGCAAAATAGTGATATCGTCAAAGCCCCAGGTGAGGAAGATCACATCCTCGCCGCACCAGGCGCGGAACTTCGCCATAGCCTCCCCCATGGGAATGCCTTCGTCCCGGAGCTGGGCTTCTTTAATGCCGGTGAGCTTGCTGACCCGGCGGTTTAAGCGGCGGTAGAATTTGGGCTTCACCAGCACCTGAAATTCGTCGCCAACCTGCTGATCCTCGGTGATCCGCACCGCGCCGATTTGAATGATCTCACCCCGGATCTGCACCGGCAGAACCTTCTTGGCAGAGGGCGAACCGGGCCAGGGCTGATTCCATTCCATATCCAAAACGATGTAGTTCATCTTTGAAACCTCGTAACAATTTTCTTCCTATATCATAGCATAGCCAATCTGCCCTGTAAACAACAATTTTGTCATTCTGAGCGTAGCAGCCATAGGCTGCGAAGTCGAAGAATCTTCTCGCCAATCATAGGTACGTAGATCCTTCGACTCCCCCTGTGGGGTCGCTCAGGATGACAATAAGGTCAAAAAGAAGGAATATAGGCAGCATCCCCGGAACAGCCTTCCTGGGTGAAACCCTGCAAGCCATTTAAGTACATCCAGCTTAAGACCGCATCATATTCCTCATCGGTAATTTTCCGATCAAAGGGGGCAGGAAGTCCGGGCATGGGGGTATACTGGCGCATCAGGCTCACCAGCACCTGCCCCGGGGCAAAGGTATCCCCAACCCAATCCAGCACTTTGAGGGAATTTTCCACATTGCCCGGCAAAATCAGATGCCGGATAATGACACCTTTTTTGATTTTTTCGCCCTCCCATTGGGGAGCGCCCACCTGATGCACCATCTCTTTGATGGCCCGGCTGGCAACTGCAAAATAGTCTTTCGCGCCGGAAAGCTTCTCTGCCAACGCATCATCTGCGTACTTCATATCCGGCAGGTAGATATCCACCAAACCGTTTAATTGCGCGATGGTTTCTGCCTTTTCGTAGCCGCCGCAGTTGTACACCACGGGAACGGGCAATTTGGGACTAAGGGCAGGTAAAATGGTGGGCAAAAACTGGGTAGGGGTCACCAAATCAATATTCTCCGCTCCTTGGGCGATGAGCCTTTCCATCTCCCGGCGCAGAGTAGCAGAATCCATGGGTTTGCCCACCGGGGAAGCAGAAATGGCTCTGTTTTGGCAGTAGCTGCACTTTAGCGTACAGCCGCCGAAGAACACAGCGCCGCTGCCGCCACCGCCTGCCAAAGCAGGCTCTTCCCATTTGTGGAGCATGGTCTTGGCAACAAGAGCCTCCCCTGGACAGCCGCAAAAGCCCAATTCCCCGGCTGTTCTGTCCACCCCACACTCCCAGGGGCATAAATTACAGGTTTTATAATCCATAGTAACACCCATTTAATTGTCATTGCGAGGAGCCGAAGGCGACGTGGCAATCTCAAGTATGCACCATAGATTGCCACGGCCCTAACGGGCCTCGCAATGACACGGAAATTCTTGTTTTTTATGATTTTACCACACAGGAAGAAGATTTGCCACCTTTATAAAAATTTTATTTGCCATTGGGCGGATTTTCGCGTAGTATATAGGAGATGACAACACGGAGGTGACATCATGACTTTACAATTCGATGACCTGCGCCAAAAGGCGGATAAGCGCTTGGATTTTGCCGCTTACTCCCCTCGGCGTTTGGTGCTGATCCATACTGCCGTATCCTTAGGCGCATCTTTGGTGATAGGACTTCTCAATTTGCTGTTTTCCCAAATGATTGCAAACACAGGCGGCCTTGGTGGCTTGGCTACCCGCTCTATGCTCCAGACCGCACAGACGGTGCTGGAGTTGGCAGTGACCCTTGCTCTGCCTTTTTGGAACATCGGTCTGATCCGGGCATCCCTTTGCTGGGCAAGGGGAGAATTGGCTGAGCCGCCCACCCTTTTGGGGGGCTTCCGCCGTTTCCGCTCTGTGCTGGGTGTTAAGCTGCTCACCGGCGCAATATTCCTGGGGCTGGGTATGGCGATTTCCTACTTAGGCACTATGCTCTTTCTGTTTACTCCCTTTGCAGGCGGACTTCTAAAAGCCCTGGACCCCATTATGCAGGATGCAGACACCCTCAACCCCGAGCTGCTGCTGAGCGATGAAGTGATGGCCCAGCTCAGCTCCGCTGTCGTGCCGCTGATGATTTTCGCAGGCATTCTGTTTGCGGCAATTGCCATTCCTGTGTGGTATCGTGTCCGTTTTGCGGACTTTGTCGTGATGGACGGCAGCCGTTCCGCAGTTTCTCTCATTGAAAGCTTCCGCATCACTAAGAATAGAGCCCTGGAAGTCTTCAAAATCGACCTGCATTTCTGGTGGTTCTACCTGCTGCAGCTGCTCACCGTGACTCTGTGCTACGGCGACAGCATTTTGGCAGCCTTGGGTGTTACCCTGCCCATATCCGAGGAACTGTCCTATGTGCTGTTCTATGCCGTGGGCATTGCAACCCAGGGACTGCTTCTTTGGTGGTATCAGGCCCGGGTGTCCGTAACCTACGCCCTTGCCTACGAATCTCTCACCGCCGACGTGGCTTGCAGCCAAACTGCGCAATAAAGGCAAAGCTTGCAGGTTTTCCTGCGTTTTGTGCTCTGTGTCCAAAGATTAGCGGAAAAAATTGTGTATTTTTACAATTTAGATACTTTACAACAGGTTTTTGGTATTGTATAATGTTAAGGACTGGGGTTTAACCCCACAAAAAGTACATTTTGCTGCATCGCAGCACGAAAAATTGGAGGAAATCAAAATGTCTGTAAAAGTTGCTATTAACGGTTTCGGTCGTATCGGCCGTCTGGCTTTCCGTCAGATGTTCGGCGCTGAGGGCTTCGAGGTTGTCGCTATTAACGACCTGACCTCCCCCGCTATGCTGGCTCACCTGCTGAAGTACGACTCCACTCAGGGTGCTTACGCTAAGCCCTTCGGCGCTCACACTGTCGAGGCTGGTGAGGACAACATCGTTGTTGACGGCAAGAAGATCACCATCTACGCTAAGGCTAACGCTGCTGAGCTGCCCTGGGGCGAGCTGGACGTAGACGTCGTTCTGGAGTGCACCGGCTTCTATACTTCCAAGGAGAAGGCTCAGGCTCACATCACCGCTGGCGCTAAGAAGGTTGTTATCTCCGCTCCCGCTGGTAACGATCTGCCCACCATCGTTTACAACGTTAACCACGAGACCCTGACCAAGGAAGACAACATCATTTCCGCTGCTTCCTGCACCACCAACTGCCTGGCTCCCATGGCTAAGGCTCTGAACGACCTGGCTGCCATCGAGAGCGGCATTATGTGCACC